>JAICKT010000450.1 GCA_025927795.1 Parafilimonas sp.
TCCACTGATGCAAATCACTTCCACACACACCAACGTTTGCAACCTCGAGCAACACATCTTCATCACTAATTTCAGGCTTTGCAATTTCTCTTATTTCAACTGACCCTTTTTGTTCAGCATAATTTATAACTGCTAATGATTTTTCTGAGGACATAATTATTTTTTAAGCGTTAGATTTATCAACATCATCATACCCATGAATTTTCTCACATATCAACCGCAACGATGATTCCAAATCACCATCTGCAGTTTTGAATGCATCTGCATCAATGGTGAGTGGAGCACCCAGCACAACAAGCGGCGCACCATACGCAGGGCATTGAGTCGCTTGTTCCAAGCTCAATCCGCCAACTGCCTGCACAGGAAAGTTTACGGCATTCACTACTTAACGCAATTCATACAAAGGGCATGGCATTCGTTTGCCCTGCGCCGCAATTCCTCTGCGTTCATCATAACCAATATGATGAATCACATAATCACAACCTAATTCTTCTAACCACTTTGCAGCAGCTATTTTATCATCACAACCTAAATCATCACCCATCACTTTTATATTGAAATCTTTTGTCGCCTGCACCACACATTTAATTGTTTCTTCATGTGCTCTTGCCATTACAACTACATGCGTTGCTCCTGCTTTTGCCATCATCTCTGCTTCCAGATAACCACCATCCATTGTTTTTAGATCTGCAACAATCGGAACGTTTGGAAATGCTTCGCGCAATTTTTTTATTGCATTACAGCCTTCTGCCAAAATCAATGGCGTTCCTGCTTCCAGCCAATCAACGCCGGCGCGTAAAGCCATTGCTGCAGTCTCAAGTGCTTCGTCAATGTTGGTTAAGTCGAGTGATATTTGAACAATTGATTTCACAGAAGCAATTTAATAAAAGATGCATGAGTATTTTACTTATAATTTAGAGTTACATAATTGTTTGCAGTATGCACGTTAATTATTGTATGGTTCAAAATTTTTATGCAACAATTTTTGTAAATTCGTTTATGTATGGCTGAGCAAGTAACAGTGCAGGAAATAGCATTACCCAAATACAATCTTACAGACGAGCAGGAAAAGAAATTAATTATACGGCAATATCGTTGCTTATTAAAAATACTGCGCCCTAAACTTAAAAAAGGTAATGAAGAATTAATTCGGCGTGCTTTTGAAATTGCTGCGGAAGCACATCAAACGATGCGCCGCAAAAGTGGCGAGCCTTATATTTTACATCCGATTGCAGTTGCAATGATATGTGTTGAAGAAATTGGTCTTGGTGTTCGTTCAACTATTTGTTCCTTGCTTCATGATACCGTAGAGGATACAGATGTAACGATTGAAATGATTGAAAGGGAATTTGGAACTGAAATAGCAAGAATAGTTGATGGTCTTACCAAAATTTCAAATGTTATTGATGCCAATAGCAGCCAACAAGCAGAGAACTTTAAAAAAATATTATTAACGCTTACAGATGATCCGCGTGTAATTCTTATTAAGCTGGCAGACCGGCTGCACAATATGCGCACACTGGATTATATGAAGCCGGAAAAGCAACTGAAAATTTCAAGCGAAACAGTTTGGGTTTATGCACCACTTGCACATCGCATGGGTTTATATAATATTAAAACAGAGCTTGAGGATCTTTCAATGAAATATCTTGAACCGCAGGCGTATAAAGATATTGCGAGGAAACTTTCTGAAACAAAAAGAGAACGGGGCCGTTATATAAACGAATTCATTAAACCTATAAAAGAAAAACTTAAAAAAACAGGTTTGCATTTTGATATTTACGGCCGCCCTAAAAGCATTCATTCCATTTGGAATAAAATGAAAAAGAAGGGTGTTGATTTTGATGAAGTGTATGATTTGTTTGCCATCCGCATAATTGTTTATTCATCTCCTGAAAAAGAAAAAGAAGATTGCTGGAAAATATACTCGCTTATTACAGATGAATACATGCCTTCGCCCGAACGTTTACGCGATTGGCTGAGCAATCCGAAAAGTAACGGTTATGAAGCTTTGCACACAACGGTAATGGGGCCGCAAGGCAGATGGGTTGAAGTGCAGATACGCACTAACCGCATGAATGAAATTGCTGAAAAAGGTTTAGCCGCGCATTATAAGTATAAAGAAGGCAGCAATGAAGAAGACCGTTTTGACAAATGGTTTGCACAAATACGCGAAGTAATTAGCAGCCAGGATACAGACAGCGTTGATTTTTTGCAGGATTTTAAAACCAGTTTTCTTGCAGAAGAAATTTATGTGTATACGCCAAAGGGCGATGTAAAAATGTTACCCGTAAACAGCACAGCACTTGATTTTGCATTTGCTATTCATTCGGCTGTTGGCACGCATTGTATTGGCGCTAAAATGAATCATAAATTGGTACCGATAAGCCACAAATTACGCAGCGGCGACCAGGTTGAAATTATTACCAGCAATAAACAAAAGCCAAATGAGGACTGGCTGAAATTTGTTGTTACCGCTAAAGCAAAAAATAAGATAAAGGATTCGCTTAAAGAAGAAAAAAGAAAAATTGCTGAAGAAGGAAAAATTGCTGTACAGAAAAAATTAGAAGGTGCCGGTGCAGCTTTCAATCAACACAATATTGATGAACTTGTAAACTTTTACAAAACCCCTTCGCAACTTGATCTGTTTTATAATATCGCTATAAAACAAATCGATCTTAAAGAGCTTAAAGAATTTAAAGTTGTTGGCGACAAAATAGAATTTATAAAGCCGGCAAAAACAATTACGGAAATAAAAACTGAAACTGATCACAAACCCTCACATAAAAAGGATTCGGAGCTTATAATTTTTGGAGAAAGTAGTGACAAAATAAAATACTCTCTTGCGCGGTGTTGTAATCCCATTCCCGGTGATGATGTATTTGGTTTTGTAAGTACAGGAAAAGGATTAATTATTCATCGCACCAATTGCCCTAATGCGGCAAGGTTAATGGCAAATTATGCACCGCGCATTGTAAAAACAAAATGGGCAAAAAATAAAGAAATATCTTTTTTAACGGGTTTGAAAATTATAGGTATGGATGATGTGGGCGTAATTAATAAGATAACAAATATTATAAGTGGTGAACTTAAAATAAATATTTCAGCCTTAACTATTGAATCGGGTGAAGGTGTGTTTGAAGGTTCGATAAAAATTTTTGTGCACGATAAAGAAGAACTTGATGAATTAGTGGATCGTTTAAAACATCTTAACGGCATTCATGAAGTACAAAGATTAGATCTTGAAGAAGGAACTATTGCTTAATTTGTTTTGGCTTAGGTGTTGGGTTAACTGTTTTTAAAGTTGCTGGCTTTAATGATTTATCTGTTTTATCTGTCTTTTTATTCCGCCACATATTATATGCACCCTTCACTACAGCCAACATCCCTAA
>JAICKT010000545.1 GCA_025927795.1 Parafilimonas sp.
AATATAAATTTAATTGCAGTTGATGAGGCGCATTGCATTTCACAATGGGGTTACGATTTTCGTCCTTCTTATTTAAAAATTGCTGAGTTAAAAAATGTAATTAACGCGCCATTGCTGGCATTAACTGCTTCTGCAACACTAATTGTTTTGGATGATATAAAAAATAAACTGCAATTAAAAGATGCAACAGTTTTCAGGCAATCGTTTCAAAGAAAAAATCTTTCTTATTCTGTTTTTAAAATTGATAGTAAAATAAATAAAACCATAGAAGTTTTAAATAACGTTCATGGCAGCAGCATTGTATATTGCAAGAGCAGAAAATTATGTAAAGAGGTTACTGAGCTTTTACATCTGCAGGATTTTAATGCAGATTTTTATCACGCAGGTTTAGCGCATGATGTGCGAAATAAAAAACAGGAAGCATGGTTGAACAATTCAACAAGAATTATGGTTTGCACCAATGCATTTGGAATGGGTATTGATAAGGCTGATGTGCGAACCATAATTCATTATGATGTGCCTGATTGTTTGGAAAGTTATTACCAGGAAGCAGGCCGTGCGGGCAGAGACGAAAAAAAATCTTATGCTGTTTTGTTGTGCAACGCTGAAGATGAAAACACGCTGAAAGCCTTACCGGAGCTGCGTTTCCCGCCAATTAAAGAAATAAAAAGAATTTACCAGTGTTTGGTTGATTACCTGCAGATACCTGTTGGTATTGGAGAAGGAAATTATTATGATTTTAACCTGAATGAATTTATTAAAAATTTTGAGCTTGATATTTTTATGGTGATTAATACTTTAAAAATGTTAGAGCAGGAAGGTTATATCAGTTTTAATGAAACTGTTTTTTTGCCATCGAAAATTTGCTTTACAGCGCCAAAAGAATTGTTACTTGATTTTGAGAATTCACATCCGCAACTTGAACCATTGGTAAAATGTTTATTGCGAACTTATGAAGGCATTTATGATAATAAAATTTCAATCAACGAAAAATTAATTGGCAGGCTATTAAGAATTTCTATTGAAGATGTAAAACAGCAGTTGCAACAATTGCAGTCTTTTAATATTATTGAATACGAACAACAAAAAGAAACACCGCAAATTTATTTTCTTACCAATCGTGCACCGGCGCAATATCTAACTATAAATTATGAGAGATATAAGCAACGCAAAGATGATTTTGCAAAGCGTGTTGAAACCATGCTTAATTATTTACAAAACATAACAGCTTGCCGCAGCCGCTTTATTGGTAATTATTTTGGTGATAATGAAATTAAAGACTGCGGAATTTGTGATAACTGCTTAAAGAAAAAATCAATTAAGATTTCTGAAGAAGAATTTATAATTATCAAAGAACGCATACTAAATGTTTTGAGTGATAACAATGCGTTTGTGCAAAATATTTTGCAATCATGTAAAAACATTAAGAAAGAAAAACTCTGGAAAGTAATTGACTATTTGCAAGCTGAAAAAATTATACGAATTGAAAGCGATGGAAGAATAATTGTTTAAACATTCAATGAGAAATAATGTTTGACAGTAAAAAATTTAATTTCTTTAGTTTATATCATTGAGGAAATTTCATCCGTTCTAACACTTTTTTAAAGCGAGGATCAGTACGCAGTAAATCCCACTCTGGAGAAACTTTTAAAGTAAACAACCACATACTTCTTTCAGTTATGGCTTTTTCAAGCCAGTCAAAAGCGTCATCAATTTTACCAAGCGAGGCGTTCACTTTAATATGAAGAAATTCGGGGAATTGCGGAATCGAAAGAGATTGTTTAACCGATTCATACAATTCCTCCGCTTCTTTTTTCTTGTTGTTTGCAGCTAAGCTTATGATAAGATTTGCCGCACCATGTCCTATGCCATTTGACACGTTGTAATCTTTCCGCGCATATTCTTCTGCCTGTTCATATTGTCCATCGAACAGATAAGAAAGGGAGAAAAGGTGTAATGTTGGATTTTCCGGAAATCCCAAATCAATAATATTGTTCAGAATGTTTCTTGTCTTTTCATAATCGCGAACACAATACAAATAAATCTGGGCCATGTGAAATTGATATTGCAGATTCAAAGGATCATGTTCCACTCCTTTTTGCAATCGTTGAATAGCGAAAATAAAATCGCCATATATCATTGCCCGGAACCAAGCCTCCAAAGGCAAAAACATCGGCGGAAAAGGTGTACGTGTATATTTGTTTGCCAAAGCAATCTCCGCTTCCACTTTATTCCAATCGGAAAAAAAATTTAAATTAATAAGAGCAAGAATGAAATGAACATACGGATTCGTTTCATCAAGTGAAAGGGCTTTGTTAACACAATAAATGACCGTGTCCACTTTGTCTTTTTGAAGGTATAGCCAGCCATGCTGTTCCCAATATACCGCTGCTAAATATAACCAGGCATCGGAATAATCCGGATCTAACTCCAAA
>JAICKT010000332.1 GCA_025927795.1 Parafilimonas sp.
AAATTCCGCAGCCGTTTGCTTTTCATCCATCTGTTTACAATGCCTGATAAATTTTCCCTTTGCATCAATAAAGCGAAAATGTGTTTGATATAAACTTGCATCAGGATATTGTTCAATCAAATCATTCATCGTTTGCAAATAATTTTTATCAAACAAATCATCATGACCGATTATCGTCATGAATTCATTTTTATTAATGGATAAAATTCTCGCCCAGTTTTCTTCTATGCTTAAAGGTTTTTCTGAAGGAATTATAATAATGCGTTCATCTTTTAAAGTCTGCAGCCATTCAGCAGTTCCATCATTACTGCAATTTTCTAAAATATGTAAATTAAAATCCGGGTAAGTTTGAGCGAAGATTGATTGCACACATTCTTTTATATATTCGCCGCCATTTTTTACAGGTAAAATAATGCTAAACTTCACAAAGCAAATATGAATTATTTTTCTGCTAAAGCCCTCTTCAATTTTTCTGCACTTCCCCAAAAATGCATTGGCTCATAATCTGTATAAGGATAATATCCAAGATTAAGTTTTATTGATTTACCGGTTTCTTTTAAATGGGCTTCAACAAATTCCTTTATTGAAACCGGAACACTGCTGCAGCAATTTATAATACCATCAACATTTTTTTGCAGGGCAATCTTTACAATATATTCAGCAACAGTTTCAACAGGTAAATAATCTCTTGTTTGCTCACCGCCACTCATATTAAAAACCTTATCATTATTTGCTAACGCTTTATCAAGTTGAGATAATAATGAGTTTTCATTTTGTCCTTCTCCATACATATAAAACAAGCGAATCCATTTAAAAGAAAATGAATATTCGTGTTGAAAATCTTCGATGCTTTTTCTTAATTCATTCTTGGCAATTGAATATGGATTTGAAGGCAGTGCAGGCACATCTTCGCGCAAACAACCTTCCTGCATTCCATATTCCAAACAAGTTCCGGTAACAGTTAAATCTTTCAAACCATTGCTGATTAAATTTTTAAGAAACGCTTTATGTATTGGTAAATTTTTTTCCGTATGAAAAGATGATTTATAATTCGGCAAACCTTCCCATGCAAGATGAATCACAACATCGGGTTCGTTAAAGTATAAAAAATAATTTGTGGTTAAATCGAAATGATTAAAATCAAACGGAATGTATTTTACATTATCAAACCAGAGTTGCTGCTTTGCTTTTTCTTTATTGGATGAAGTGGCAATAATTTCAACATGATGCTTTAATAATTCTTCAATTACATAATTGCCAATAAAGCCTGTTGCGCCGGTTACTAAAACTTTCATTATGCAAAACTTAAATCAGGAATTGGTATTACAAATTGCGCATTCCAATCTTTTATATAACTCAATTGTTTTGTTATTTCAGCTTTTAAATTCCATGGCAGAATAATCACATAATCCGGACGAGTTTGTTTTAAATAATCTTCATGCACAACAGGAATATGACTTGCAGGCAACCATTTATTTTGTTTGTGCGGATTAGCATCAACAACAAAATCAATCAAATCATTTTTTATACCACAATAATTTAGTAATGTGTTTCCCTTTGCTGCTGCACCGTACGCAGCAATACTTTTACCTGCTTTTTTTTGTTCGATGAGAAAAGATGTAAAGGATAGTTTAATGTTCAAGGCTTTCTGCTGAAAATTATTATAGTAAGCTAAATTCAACATGCCTTTATCTTCTTCCTTTTTCAGCAAAGCATCAACATTTTCAGAAATGTTTTTGGTTGAATCTTTTTTATGTTTTGCATAAATACGAAGTGAGCCTCCGTGTGTTGAAAGTTCATCTACATCGAACATTTCCAAACCTTGTGCTTCAAATATTTTTTTTACTGTGTGAAAGGATAAGTAAGAAAAATGTTCGTGATAAATTGTATCGAACTGATTGTTTTCGACCAACTGCATTAAATGCGGAAACTCCATTGTAATAATTCCTGTTGGCTTTAAAATTATTTTCATTCCGCCAACAAAGTCATTGATATCCGGAACATGCGCCAATACATTATTGCCTAACAATAAATCAGCCTGAATTCCTTTAGCAATAAGCATTTCAGCTAATCTCACGCCAAAAAAGTCAACGATAGATTCAATTCCTTTTTCTTCTGCAACCTGCGCTGTGTTTGCTGTAGGTTCAATGCCAAGAACAGGAATATTTTTTTGTTTGAAGTATTGTAAAAGATAACCATCGTTCGATGCTATTTCAATAACCTGTGAGTTTTTATTTAAATTAAAACGCTCAGTCATTAACTCAACATATTGCTTTGCGTGTGCCAGCCAGCTTGTTGAATAAGAAGAGTAGTAAACATAATCGTTATTAAAAATTGTATCTGATTTTTTATATTCATCCACTTGTACTAAAAAACAATTTGAACAGGTATAGACTTTTAAAGGATAAAAAACCTCCGGCTCATTTAATTGCTCTTTTGTGAGAAATGAATTGGAAGCCGGCGAATTGAATAAATCAATAAACACATGTTCCAATTCTGTTTTACAAAACCTGCATTGCATAATTAGATTCCTTTAAAGTTTTCATTAAGATAAGGATGTGATCTATCTCTTTCCGATATAACTGTTACAGGCATTGGCCACTCAATATTTATTTTCGGATCATCATATTTAATTCCTGCTTCAACATTTGGTTTGTAAAATTCTGTATGATGATATAAGAGTTCGCAGTTATCAGTGAGACATAGAAAACCGTGCGCAAAACCTTCCGGTATGTACATCATTTTTTTGTTTGCTGCTGATAATTCTGCACCGAACCATTGCAAAATTGTTTTTGAATCTTTGCGAATATCAATAATAACATCAAACACTGCACCGGCAATACAGCGCACTAATTTTATTTCGCTAAATGGTGGTAATTGATAATGCATTCCGCGCAGCGAACCTTTCTTGTATGTTGCGGAATGATTCATCTGCAGCCACTCATTCATATGACCAATTTGTGAAAATTCATCCATGCAAAAATATCTTGCAAACCATCCACGTTCATCGGTAAATGGTTCAAGTTCTATTGTATAACTGCCTTGTAATTTTGATTCAGTAAAAATCATAAGATAAAATAATTATTGATTTGCTGAAACGTATAGCCTGCCTGTGCTTCAAACGGCTGCCTATACCAATCAATTGTATATTTAATTGCTTGCTGTGCATTTAGTTTAGGTTGCCAATTCAATTCTTTTTGCGCTCTTTCAATGCTTAATTTTAAATAACCTGCTTCATGCAGCTCGTTTAAATCTGATACATCTTTCCATTCACCACCGCCCCAAATTTTTATTGCGGCTTCAACTAAATTCTTCACTTTTAAATGGTCACCTGGCAAAGGACCAAAATTATATGGCTTTGAAAATTTTTGTACATCATCGTTTAATAATCCTCCTAACAATAAATAGCCACTTAAAGGCTCAAGCACATGCTGCCATGGACGAACTGCACTAGGGTTTCGTACTTCAATTTGTTTATTATTTTGAAGTGAACGAATAATGTCAGGAATAATACGGTCTTTATTCCAATCGCCGCCACCAATTACATTACCTGCACGTACACTTGCAATCGCCTTTTCGTGTGTATTATAATTTTTTATGTTGAAAAAGGAATTTCTGAATGAACTAACAACTAATTCAGCACAGGCTTTGCTTGCAGCGTAAGCATCATAACCTCCAA
This sequence comes from Parafilimonas sp., assembly GCA_025927795.1. GTDB lineage: Bacteria > Bacteroidota > Bacteroidia > Chitinophagales > Chitinophagaceae > Parafilimonas. Next base: position 3,680 of record JAICKT010000332.1, read on the forward strand.
GTGCATCATCTTCTTTATATAAAATTGAATTATCTTCTTTGTTTTCATAAACCTTGTCTGTAGTTATTACAATTACAGTACATTTTTTTTTAAGATTGATAACAGCTTCTAAAACGTTCGCTGTTCCAACAACATTCACATCAAAAGTTTCAGCAGGAATTTCATAAGAACGACGAACCAATGGTTGCGCAGCTAAGTGAAAAATATAATCAGGCTGAAAGGATTCAATCTCGTTTTGCAAACGTGTTTTATCTCTTATATCGGCGATAATACTTTCAATGTTGATGGAAGATTGAATAATGTTAAACAAACTGTTTTTATATTCGGGCTCTAAAGAATAGCCCTTTGTTTGCGCATTTAATGTATTTAATACAGCGCACAACCATGCACCTTTAAAACCGGTATGGCCAGTTATAAAAATCTTTTTATTCTTATAATATGGAGTAAGCTGCATTACCAGGTTTTCCATTTTGCATTTCCTGATTGCCAGAGATTCTCTAATTCAATTTTATCGCGTAAAGCATCCATTGGTTTCCAAAAACCTGTGTGTTTGTATGCCACCAATTGTTTATCGCTGGCAAGTTTTTGCATAGGCGCATCTTCCCACATTATATCATCAATATTTTTTTCATTAAGATAGTTAAACACATCTGGTTTTAAAACAAAAAATCCGCCGTTAATCCATTTGTTATCGCCTTTTGGTTTTTCTTTAAAATGATCAACCACGCCATCATCTTTAATTTCCATACTTCCAAATCTGCCTTCAGGTTGTACTGCTGTAACCGTTGCAATTTTATTGTGTGATTGATGAAATGCTAATAACTCTTTTATATTTATATCGGCAACACCATCGCCATATGTCAACATGAAATTTTCGTTTCCAAGATAGCGTTGCACTTTTTTTAAACGACCGGCAGTTTTTGTATTTAATCCTGTTTCAACTAATGTAACTGTAAACGATTCTGCATTGGTATAATGCACATCCATTTTATTATTCTTCAGCTCAATCGTTATATCTGAATTATATAAATAATACTGAACAAAATATTCTTTTATGAAATAACCTTTATAACCAAGGCAAACAATAAATTCATTAAAACCATACGTGCTGTAAATTTTCATGATGTGCCATATAAGTGGTCTGCCGCCAATTTCTACCATTGGCTTTGGGCGCACATCTGTTTCTTCTGCCAGCCTTGTGCCTAATCCCCCTGCAAAAATTACAACCTTCATAGTTGAGTTTGATGCAAAGTAAAAGAAATGGTTGTTAAACTGAAAGATGCCCTAAAATATCAGCTTAAAATATAATGAAGATTATCTTTGATTTAATATAATATCATGAGATCACTACGTGAAATATTTGAAACGCATAACGACCGACTTTTAGATAAATGGAATCATTATATTGAAATTTGTGACCGGCATTTTTCTATTTTCAGAAATCAAGAAATTGCATTCATT
>JAICKT010000387.1 GCA_025927795.1 Parafilimonas sp.
CGGCTTGGGCATGATGATATAATTGTCTCTTACATCAATTAATACAGAAGTAAAATCTGAAATAAGCGTTGATGCAAGCATGAAAATAAAATAGGTAAAATAAAAAGTAAGCTGCGCAATAATGACTGTGTTTAGTGCAAAACTGAACAGAAACAAACAACCCATTAGTGCACTAACGAACATAGTTGTTAATGTGGCTTTGTTTATTTCTTTGCTTTCTTTTTGCCTGCGACGGTTTGCCATCAATGATGCCGGTCGCCGATCGTCCATTAAAAGCTTTGCTGCAAGAATACTTTGCAACTGCTTTATGTTTACTCCGCTTTTGCTGTATAGTTTTTCAGGAAGAAGTACAAACTTTAGTAAAGCCTGGTTAATAAAATTCATAAATGAATAATTATTCATTAAATGCGCGAAGCAAATCATCGGCAACACTTTCACCGTTACTGTTACCTGTAAGCTGTGAAAATATTTTTTCAAGGCTGGTATTGCCTTCTTGTTGCTGCAATTCTTCAAAACTGCCATCAGCTATAACAACGCCCTCGTTAATTAAAATAATGCGGTCGCTTACCTTTTCTACCACATCCATCATGTGGCTGCAATAAAAAATTGTTTTGCCTTCTTTTGCCAGTTTATCAATAAGCTCTTTAATAATAATAACACTATTGGCATCAAGTCCGCTTAATGGTTCATCCAAAATAATAATATCAGGATTATGCAGCAATCCGCTCGCTATAAGCACTTTTTGTTTCATGCCTTTGCTAAAACTATCCATCCGCTGATTAAGTTGTTGCTGCAATCCAAACGCTGTCATCATTTTTTCAATGCGGTTCATGCAAACTGTTTCATCAAGATTATATAAGCTGCCCATCAATTTCAAAAATTCCAGCGGCGTAAGCACATCATACAACTCTGCCTGTTCGGGCACATAACCAATCATTGCTTTTACTGCGAGTGTATCTTTTTTCAGATCATAATTTTTTACTTTCACTTCACCTTCATAATCGCCTAAAAGCCCGCATAAAATTTTTACTGTAGTGCTTTTGCCCGCACCGTTCGGACCAATATAACCTAACACCTGCCCTGCATATACATCAAGGTTAATGCCTTTTAAAACCTGTTTGTTGCCGTAATTCTTTACAAGATTTTTAATACTGATAACCGGTTGCATAAACTTGTTCAGTTAGTTAAATCAACCTGTACTGCAAGAATAATTTGAGTATAGAGTGATGCTTCAAAGATATATAGTATTCATTCACTTTTTTTTGCAGCTTCATTTTTGTAATCTTGTGTAAAAAGTTTATAACGATGCGTAAATTATGTTTTTTACTTGCTGCAGTTCTTTTTATAAAATTGAATTTGCATGCGCAGGATTTATACATGCCGCGCAACATTAAAAATGCAGTTCAAAAAGGAACACGCACTTTAACCGGAGCACCCGGAGCAAACTACTGGCAGAATAAAGGTGTGTATGATATTAATGAAACAATTCACACTGATACCAAATCAATTTCAGGAACAGAAAAGATTGTTTATTCTAACAATAGCCCTGATACTTTAAAAATGATTGCAATTCGCTTTGTAAATAATATTCATAAACCGCAATCTCCGCGCTCAGGTTTTTACGGCAAAGATTTTCTTGATTCAGGTTTGCATATTTCATCTTTTAAAATTGACGGCGTTGTGTATGATATTAACAGCGATGGATGGAGTACAGTGAATGCAGTAAGATTAAAATCTGTAATGATGCCGCATTCAAATACAACATTGGAAATTGAATGGGATTATCCATTGTCAAAGCAAAGCGGAAGAGAAGGTCAGATTGATTCCACAAGTTTTTATTGCGCTTATTCTTATCCGCGTGTTTCTGTGTATGATGATTATAATGGTTGGGATATGATTCCGCATTCTGACCGCCAGGAATTTTATAATGATTTCAATGATTATACTTTGTCTGTTACTGCGCCGAAAAATTTTATTGTATGGGCAACAGGAGATTTTTTAAATCCGGATGAAGTGCTGCAACCCGCAGCAGCACAGCGTTTGAAAGCATCTTATACTTCGGACAGCGTTATTCATGTTGCAACATTAGATGATGTACAGCAACATAACGTCACACAACAAAATGATTGGAACACCTGGAAATTTAAGGCAGACCATATTACTGATGTTTGTTATGCTGTGAGCAATCATTATGTGTGGGATGCAGGCAGTGCAATTGTTGATGCAAAAACAGGGCGTCGCGCAAGCATGCAGGCTGCATACAATAATGGTTCGCAAGATTTTCATCATTCAGTTGAATGGGGAAAGAATGCACTGAAATTTTTCTCTACGCAATATCCCGGGGTGCCATATCCTTTTGTAAAGATGACCGCATTCCAGGGATTTGCTGATATGGAATATCCGATGATGGTGAATGATTCGCATGTAAGTAACATGGCTTTTGCGCAAATGTTGCAAGACCATGAAATGGCACATACTTATTTTCCTTTTTATATGGGTATTAATGAAACCCGTTACGCTTATATGGATGAAGGTTGGGCAACAACTTTTGAATATTTAATAGGCATTGATGAAGTGGGAAAAGCAACTGCAGATTCTGTTTATAAAAATTTCAGAATAAGAAGATACATCAACGACCCATCAACGGAAGAAGACCAACCCATCATTTCAATGTCAACGCAAGTAAGTGGTGCGGGTTATGGAAATAATTCTTATGGTAAAGCCTCTTTATCTTATTTAGCGTTGAAAGATTTATTGGGTGATGATTTGTTTAAAACTGCATTGCACCATTACATGAATAACTGGAATGGCAAACACCCCATTCCATGGGATTATTTTTATTCAATCAATACAGGTGCAAATCAAAACTTGAATTGGTTTTGGAACAACTGGTTTTTCAGCAATAATTATATTGATTTGAAAATTGATAAGGTGCAATCAAAAAATAATAAAACTACTATTACGATTGATAATGTTGGAGGCTTTGCAATTCCGTTTGATGTTGTGCTGACAACGAAAGATGGCGAAGAACAAACACAACACTTTACTCCATCAGTTTGGAAAGCAAATCAAAAACAAACTACCGTAACAATTGATAACAAAACTGCAGTTTCATCAGTAAAACTGGACGGTGGAATTTTTATGGACGCAACACCGGATGATAATGTTTTCAAGCTGTAAAATTTTTAGTCAGATAATTGTCATCTTTTGTTTGAGATGATTTAATCACTATTCACGCAACTCATTTTTGCTGACCTTCGCCAAACTTTATGGTTAAGCCGGTTCAACATAAAACGGATACAAAAGAATTTCGCCAGCAATGGATTGAATTTATTTACAATCTGCAGGATAAAATTTGTACAGCGTTAGAAAACATTGATGGCAAAGAAAAATTTACTGAGGAAGCATGGACACGCAACCCCGATGAGAAAGGCGGTGGAGGATTAACAAAAGTTATTCAGCATGGAAATGTTTTTGAAAAAGGCGGCGTAAATACTTCTGTTGTGTACGGGCATTTACCTGAGCGCATGTGCAAAGTTTTGCAAATTCCGTTTTTGGGTGATGGGGCAACATGGTTTGCTGCCGGAATAAGTTCTGTAATTCATCCGGCAAATCCTTTCGTACCAACTACACATTTTAATTATCGCATGTTTGAATTATATGATAAGGATGGCATGTTGTGCAATCGCTGGTTTGGTGGTGGCACAGATCTTACACCTTATTATTTGTTTGATGAAGATGCAATTCATTTTCATTCAACCTACAAAAATGCCTGTGACAAATTTGATGCAACATTATATCCTTTATTCAAACATAATTGTGATGAATATTTTGTTAACACGCATCGCAATAATGAACGCAGAGGTATCGGCGGAATTTTTTATGACCATAAAAAGGACAATGAGAATCACGATGCAAACTTTTGGTTTGAATTAGCGCAAAATTGCGGCAATGCATTTATTGATGCGTACATTCCAATCGTTGAAAAAAGAAAAGATATAGTTTATAATGAGCAGCATAAATTTTGGCAGGAAATAAGAAGAGGTAGGTATGTTGAATTTAATTTAATTCACGACCGCGGAACCTTATTCGGATTAAAAACAAACGGCAGAACAGAAAGTATTTTAATGAGTTTGCCGCCAACTGTAAGGTTTGAATATAATTATCAACCGGAAAAAGGAAGTGAAGAAGATAAGTTGTTGCAGGTTTGTTTGCA
>JAICKT010000164.1 GCA_025927795.1 Parafilimonas sp.
CAAAAAATTACAAATATTATTAGATAAAAAATCACAATCATGAAAAATGAAAATTATCAAATCCGCATTTCTGTAAATGCTGATGCAAAAAAAGCCTTTGAAAATATTTGCAATGTTGCCGGTTGGTGGACAAGAAATATTGAAGGCAATTCAAAAAAACTAAATGATGTTTTTACAGTTCGTTTTGGCGAAACGTTTGTTACTTTTCAAATAACTGAATTTGTTCCTAATAAAAAAATTGCATGGCTTGTTACAGATTCATATCTGCCTTTTGTAAAAAATAAAAAAGAATGGAATGATACAATAATAGATTGGCATATAGCCGATGACAATGGGGTAACAAAAATTACAATGACTCATATTGATTTAATTCCTGAAATCGAATGTTATGAAAACTGTGAGAAAGGCTGGAACTTTTACACCGGTGAAAGCTTAAAGAAATTAATAAATGAAGAAGCAGGAATGCCTGACACACCAACGAATAAAAGAACGCAGGCTGCTTAATAAAATGAATTAAAATAAAATGCCCGGCATTTGCCGGGCATTTTATTTATTAAAGCTGATTGAATTTATTTCAATCCAAACGCTTCTTTTATTTTATCTACGTAATCTAATTTTTCCCAGGTAAAAAGTTCAACCGATTTTTTTACTTCTTTTCCTTCAGGTGAACGAAACGTTTTTTCAACGGTTTCATTTTTTCTGCCCATGTGCCCATACGCAGCAGTTTCACTATAAATAGGATTACGCAATTTTAAACGTTGCTCAATAAAATAAGGGCGCATATCAAAAATGCCTTCCACTTTTTTACTTATTTCTCCATCAGTCATTTTTACTTTTGCAGTACCAAAAGTATTTACATGAATACTGGTTGGTTTTGCAACACCAATGGCATAAGAAACCTGTACCAATACTTCAGAGCAAACTCCCGCTGCTACTAAATTTTTTGCAATATGCCTTGTTGCATAAGCTGCAGAACGGTCAACCTTGCTCGGATCTTTTCCGCTAAATGCGCCACCACCATGTGCACCTTTACCACCGTATGTATCAACAATTATTTTTCTGCCTGTTAATCCTGTATCACCATGCGGGCCGCCAATTACAAATTTGCCTGTTGGGTTAATATGATATTTTATATCGCCATCAAACAAATGTGCATATTCAGGATTTTTTTGTTTGATGCGCGGAATAAGAATTTCTTTTATATCTTTTTCTATTTGCTTTTGCATTGCAGCCTCATCAGCAAAATCATCATGTTGCGTTGAAACAACAATTGCATCTATGCGAACCGGTTTATTGTTATCATCGTATTCTAAAGTAACCTGGCTTTTTGCATCAGGTCTTAAATATTTTATTTCCTTATTTTCTCGGCGAATTTCTGCAAGCTCGATAAGAAGTTTATGCGCAAGACTTAATGCCAGAGGCATATATTCTTTTGTTTCGTTTGTGGCATAACCAAACATCATTCCCTGATCGCCTGCACCTTGTTCTTCTTTTTCTTTTCTGTCAACACCCTGGTTAATATCGGCAGATTGTTCATGTATAGCAGACAGTACACCGCATGAGTGCGCTTCAAACATATACTCACTTTTTGTATAACCAATTTTGCGGATTACACTTCTTGCAATTTCCTGCACATCAAGATATGCTCTTGATTTAACTTCACCTGCTAACACAACCTGCCCTGTTGTTACAAGTGTTTCGCAGGCAACTTTACTATCAGGATCGAAAGCAAGAAAATTATCAATAAGCGCATCAGATATCTGGTCTGCAACTTTATCGGGATGTCCTTCAGACACACTTTCAGACGTAAACAAATAAGGCATAATTATTTTTTAATGGTTGCAAATATAAACGTTGTGAAATAAAATTATTGAACAGGCGAATAAACTATGTGCAATCGCATTTTGTAATTTGAATTATTACCGCCACCAAGCCTTACTCTGCCTATCGCAACTGAGTTAAGTGCCGGTGTGGAAATTGGATAAGTATAAGGAAATTGAGCAATTGGAAAAGTTGGATAAATATTATAGTTATACGGCGCCCATAGTATAAGATCGAAAGTGCTGTCATGTCGTGTAACAACGCCCTGTACATAACGGCTTATATCAAAGCTGTAAGCTGATGTGTTATTGGGTTTTTTAATAGGCAACACACCAAAAGAAGTAAGGTTGGTAAAAGTACCTCCTGAAAATATTAAATCGTTTGGTACAGCCATGCGCCGTCCAGAATCTTCAGCAGCGAGAAAAAGATTAGGTGCAGGAAAAAAGATGTCGGAATTATCATCAGCAGGTACTTGCTGCATCAAAATTTCTGCGCGGTGAACGATAACGTTTGGCAAACTATTTAAACCCGGAATTTTTATTCTTGCATATGTTCCCGGGCTTGTTTGAATAAACAGCACATCGTCCTGTGTATTTGAATTAGGAGGAAAATAATTTGGAATTGTTGTGCCTGAATAATTTCTTGTTATAGTATTTGAACTGGCGCAGCTTAAAGCGCTTGTTGGAAACCTGCGTACGCCCGAATCAAGTGCGCCGGCAGTACTTCGATAATGGTAATAAAGCGATAACCGTGTGCTTGTATCTGAAAGATTAACCGAAAGTAATGCGTTTCCGCGCTGCTCTGCTTCAACAATTAATCCTCTTACTGCATTATGAAAAGTTGAATCATTTTGGTAAGCGTTTGTTGCATTATACCCGGTTAGTAATTTCTCACCAAAAGCCTGGCTTAAAGGAATACGAACCTGGTTGGTTGCATCCTCATTATAATATTTAAGCGTATCAGGGTCGTTCAATTTGCTGATGTCAATAATCTTCGCGGTATTAAATGCGGTAATCTCTGTTCCCTTTTCAAAACTTACGGTATTATTATAAGCTGAATCAACAGTAAATCTGTTTTCCGGATCCATTTCATAAACATGCAAAGCAAGCGGGGATGAAGACAGGGTATCTCCCCATGCGCTTTTATAGTTTAAACTTAAAACAACCGAATCAAAAAAAAGACTGTCACGACCTGCTTCAAAAGTTAATGATGAAGTTGGTAAAGCAACCTGGAAATTAATAGAGGCATTTGTTGTACCAAAAACAGGATCGTCACCTATATAACCTAAAACATGATCATCTGAAAAACCAACAGCTACTGTATCGAATGATTGATTTTTAGTAACCACATCAATCACTGTATCTTTTGTATTAACGTTATCAACAGGTGGAATTAATCCTGAACCTATAATAGTGTTTGTAATTTTTGTGCAAGCAAAAAATGCAAATAATAAAGAAGAAAAAAATATAAATTTTGTAAGGCGGGAATCAATAAAACTCATGCAATTTTACTTCGACGCAAGCTCGTTATACAATTCTAAATACTCTGTTAAATCAGTTTCTTTGTTATAAGTCAGAATTTTTTTGCCCTTCATTTTAGCAAATTCTTCAACTAATTTTTTATCAATTTTATCTGCGCCAAAAGTTATTGCATCTGCATAATAAGCACCGCCTTTAAACATAGCAGTGTTATTTGCTTCTTTGTAAGGTTCAAGTTCTTTTTCTTTTATGCCTGCATGTATTGCTGCTTTTTCTAAAAAAGATTTCCCGAGTTTTTCTTTGAAAGTACTTTGCCCGATTGTAAAAATTATTTTGCTGTGCAGAAATACCGGCTCGCGTTTATAAGCTGTTTTAAGATACATTGGTATTAAACCTGTCATCCAGCCGCTGCAATGAATAATATCCGGCGGCCATCCGAATTTTTTTACCGTTTCAAGAGCGCCTTTACAAAAGAAAATGGTACGCAAATCATTATCCTCGTACCAATGATCATTCTCATCCTGAAAAATATATTTACGTCTAAAGAAGTCTTCGTTATCTAAAAAATATACCTGTAACCTTGCATTGGGCAGTGAAGCTACTTTTATCTGCAAAGGATAATCATCATTATCAACCGATACATTTATACCCGATAATCTAACCACTTCATGCAGCCTGTGCCTTCTCTCATTTATAACACCAAATCTTGGCATTATACAACGAACTTCGTATCCGTTATCATTACACTTAATCGCAAGCTTGTTTATAATTTCTGCAAATTCAGTCAGCTCAAGATAAGGCGACATTTCTGTGGCTATAAATAAAATTCTTTTCTTTGTTGACATTCAAATAACTTGATTTCGTAATGCTATCTAAAAAATTAAGATTGCAAAGGTAAAGAAATGCTTTCAAAATCAATAGTTACCAAGGCTTTTAGGCTGTTAAATCGCTGCAATGATATTATTTAAAAAATCAGAACCGTTAACTGAACATTTACAAAAACTAAAAAATCGAAAGATTTCATTAGGCTTTGTTCCAACAATGGGTGCGTTACATAATGGGCATATTTCGCTTATTAAAAAGGCTAAGATTGAATGTGACATTGTAGTATGCAGCATTTTTGTAAACCCTGTTCAGTTCAATAATAAAAATGATTTTGAAAAATATCCGGTAACTATTGAAAATGATGTTTTATTACTTGAAGAAAATTTAGCCGATATACTTTTTCTTCCTTCCATAAAAGAAATTTATTCTGAAGGAACTGATAACCTGCAGCATTTTGATTTGGGTTATTTAGAAAATATTTTAGAAGGTTTTTACAGACCGAATCATTTCCAGGGTGTTTGTAATGTAATGAACAGGTTGTTGAATATTGTTAAGCCTGATAAATTATTTTTAGGTCAGAAAGATTATCAACAGGTGCTTGTTTTAAAAAAAATGATGCAGACTTTTCATTCAGGTATAAAAATAGTTATCGGTGAAACTTTACGCGAAACTGATGGACTTGCTATGAGCAGTCGTAACATGCGTTTAAGTAATGACGGAAGAAAAAAATCGATAGCTATTTACCAGGGTTTGCAATACATCAAACAAAATTTTGAAAAAAACAGTTTTGAAGATTTAACGCAACGTGCAAAACAAATGATTTTAAATAATGGATTTGATGAGGTTGATTACATAGAGATTCGTGATGCTGAAACTTTATTATCCGCTGATAATTTAGATGCCAATAAAAAATTGATTGCACTTGCTGCCGCTTTTATTAATGATGTTCGTTTGATTGACAATATTGTTTTATAATTTTATTGTATGGCAGAATTAAAAACAAAACAAACTGATGACAGCGTTACTGCTTTTATAAATTCTGTAAGTGATGAACAAAAACGCAAAGACAGTTTTGAAATAATTGAAATAATGAAACAGGCAACAGGCTTGCAACCAAAAATGTGGGGAACAAGTATTATTGGTTTTGGCAGTTATCATTATAAATATGAAAGCGGGCACGAGGGCGATATGTGTTTGATTGGTTTTTCTCCACGCAAACAAAACATTGCTATATATGGTATGGGCGGAGAAGAAAGAAACAAGAATCTGTTAAGCGCACTTGGCAAACATAAAACAGGTAAAGGCTGCTTATACATCAATAAGCTAAGCGATGTAAAAACAGATATATTAAAAAATATTTTTAAAGCTTCTTTTGAATATATGGAAATGAAGCATAAGAATTCTTAAACTCCGCTTACATAAATAATCGCTTCTTAACTTCGCGCCCTATGACAATAGAAAAATTACAGGATATGCGGTCTCGCTTAGCCGGGATAAGGAGGTTTCTTTGACGTTGATAACCGCACACAAAAAATAGAAGAAGACCGTACACTTTCTCTTTCTCCGGGTTTTTGGAACGATAATAAACGTGCCACCGAAACCATGAAGGAAATTAAAACAAATGAGTTCTGGCTAAAAATTTATAAACAGGTTGAAACTGCAGTGGAAGATTTTGCTGTATTGTTTGATTTTTGGAAATCGGGTGATGCAACAGAAGAAGAAACAAAAAAAGCTTACGATAACGCATTATCAATGCTTGATGATGCAGAATTTAAAAGCACACTTAATCAGCCTGAAGATGAATTGCCTGCAGTATTGCAAATTAACCCCGGAGCAGGTGGAACAGAAAGCCAGGATTGGGCTGAAATGCTTTTACGCATGTACAGAATGTATGGCGATAAGCAAGGCTGGAAGGTTACAGAGCTTGATTTTCAGGATGGTGATGGCGCGGGAATTAAAACCGCAACACTACAGTTTGATGGTCCGTTTGCTTATGGCTTTTTAAAAGCAGAAAGCGGCGTGCACAGGCTTGTTAGAATTTCTCCGTTTGATAGTAATGCACGACGACATACATCTTTTGCGAGTGCTTTTGTTTATCCTTTAATTGATGATACGATTGAAATAAATGTAAATCCTGCAGATTTGGAATGGGAATTTTATCGCAGTGGTGGCAAAGGTGGTCAGAATGTAAATAAAGTTGAAACCGCTGTGCGCTTAAAACATATTCCATCGGGAATTATTGTTGAATGCCAGCAAAGCAGAACACAAGGCGAAAATCGTGAGCTTGCATTAAAGATGTTGAAGAGCCGTTTGTATGAAGAGGAATTGCGCAAACGCGAAGAAGCAAAAAATGCAGCGAATGCCGGCAAGAAAAAAATTGAATGGGGAAGCCAGATAAGAAGCTATGTTTTTCATCCGTATAAAATGATAAAAGACCACAGAACAGATTATGAAGTGGGTAATGTGCAGCCCGTAATGGATGGGGAATTGGATGGTTTTATAAAAGCATATTTAATGATGGAAAAAGAACCTGCCAATACGTAGTTGCATTTTATTATGCCTGAAATAATTGAGACAAATATTTGCATTGTTGGCGCAGGTCCTGCCGGTTCAACAACCTCTATCACACTTTCCAAATTAAATATTCCGCATTTAATTGTTGATGCTGCTGAATTTCCAAGAGATAAAATTTGTGGTGATGCACTTGATTTAAAAGTAGTGCGCGTGTTGAATAATATAGACCCTTCAATCGTTCAGCATGAATTTCAAACAAATGATTTTACGTCTTCAATGGGCATGCGTTTTATCCTTCCAAAAGGCAAACATGTTGACTTAATGTGCCATAATGAAAATAATGAACAGCTTTTAAATCAGCCATTATTTTATACTTCGCGCAGAACAAATTTTGATACATTTTTATTTAATAAGATTGATAAACAAACAGCAGATGTAAGAACCGGTTGCATCATACAAAAAATATATAAAGAAGAAGAAACGTGGATACTGGAAGGAAAAATTGCATCAAAACAAATAATAATAAAAACGCGAATGCTTATTGGTGCTGATGGTGACCATTCCATTGTGTTAAAACATGTTGGTGAAAGAACAATAAACAGGAAGCATTATGCCGCTGCATTGCGTCAATACTGGAAAAATGTTGAGGGTATTAACAAAAAAAATTTGATTGAAATTTATTTCCCCGAAAAATATCCGTTTGCATATTTCTGGATTTTCCCTTTGAGTAATAATGAAGCAAATATTGGTTTTGGTATGGCAAGTCATCATGTGGCAAAAAAAAATATAAACATTCGCAAAGCACTTGATGATATTATAAAAAATGATGTTTACATATCGCATCGCTTTACAAATGCCGAAGTTTTGGAACAACCAAAAGGCTGGGGCATTCCCATGTCTACATTAAACCGCAAAGCGCATGGTGATGGATGGTTGCTCACAGGTGATGCAGCTTCATTTGTTGCACCAAACTCAGGTGAAGGAATTGGACCAGCGATGCTGTCAGCTTATATAGCTGCACATTATATTCAACGCGCCATTAGCAAAAATTCTTTTACCGGAAACATGTTCACTAACTATGATAAAGAATTCCATAAACGTTTACAGAGTGAAGAACGTTTATATCGTTTTGCAAATGCAATGCCTGCATCTGTGTTTGTAAAGGGTATTGATACAGTTTTATCGAGCAGGGTTTTTAGAAAATGGTTTACTGAAAAAGAAATGAAAAGGTGGCTTGTTACTGCTTATACCAAGCCTATAGATGTAAATTTTTAATATAAGGGCACTACAAACCTCTTTGAAGCGAAACACTTACCAACAAATTCTGAGAATTATGAACAAATAAGGCGGAAATACGTTGTAAGATTTGTAACTTTGCGACCCACTTTCTAATTTAGAGCAAGTTTAACGTGTCGCAAGCACAATTTTTGCGTATTAGATATAAATAATAAAGGATCAATATGAGGCAGCTAAAAATTGCTACCCAAATTACCAATCGTGATTCGCAGGCAGTTGAAAAATATCTGCAGGAAATCTCTAAGATTCCGATGATAACTCCCGAAGAGGAAACTACACTCGCACAGCGCATTAAGATGGGTGACCAGAGAGCACTGGATAAACTCGTGCAGGCCAATTTACGTTTCGTGGTATCTGTTGCTAAGCAGTACCAGCACCAGGGTCTTTCTCTTAGCGATTTAATCAACGAGGGTAACCTCGGTTTGATAAAAGCAGCCCAGCGTTTCGATGAAACAAAGGGTTTTAAATTCATTTCATACGCCGTTTGGTGGATTCGCCAGTCAATCTTACAGGCGTTGGCAGAGCAGGGCAGATTAGTCCGCTTGCCTCAAAACAAAATTGGCACCTATAACAAAGCGAATAAAGCCTATATGGCTTTTGAGCAGGAACATGAACGTGAACCTTCCACGGAAGAATTGAGTGAAATTCTTGAGATGAGTGAAACGGAAATCAACAACATCTTTCAAAGCAACACAAGACACACTTCGCTGGATGCACCTGTGCATGAAGCAGAAGATGTAGCAATGGGTGATTTGCTTGAAGGAAGTGATGATACCGATGAAGATGTAATGAAAGATTCTTTACGTGAAGAAATTAAACGTGTATTAAAATCACTTAGTCCGCGGGAAGCTGAAATTGTAAATGCGTATTTTGGTCTTGAAGGCGAAAATGGTGTTACCATTGAGCAAATAGGGATGAAGTATGACCTTACAAAAGAACGCATTCGCCAGATTAAAGAAAGAGCAATTAAACGTTTGCAGAAGGCGCGTTACAGCAGTTCGCTTAAATCTTATTTAGGATAATTTTATTTTAGTAAGAAGCTTTAAAAGCCGCCGCGAGGTGGCTTTTTTTATTTACATGACTGTGTCTCCTTCTGTTTCAGTTAGCTGTTTATACGCTTTATATAATTGTTCGCGAATTGTTGAGTTAGATTTATTTTGAATAGCTCTTCCATCAATTTCAAACACAGGTGTCAGCTCACCCATTGTACCGCTTGTAAAAACTTCATCTGCATTATAAAATTCTGCAATTGAAATATTTTTTAAATGAACAGGAATTTTTAATTGCTGCGCAATCTTTATAATATTTTTTCTGGTGATGCCGGGCAAACATGCATCAGCATTTGGTGTAAGTAATAATCCATCTTTTACCATAAAAATATTGCAGGCATTTGTTTCTGCAACAAAGCCAAGATTATCCAGCATAATTGCATCATCAGCACCGCAATAATTGGCTTCTATTTTTGCAAGAATATTATTGAGTAAATTATTGTG
>JAICKT010000640.1 GCA_025927795.1 Parafilimonas sp.
AAGAAAGATTGATTTTGCACTGGTGTTTGCAGTTAATCATCACCAGTTATCATGCATTTTAAAAGAAGTCTTTACCGCGCTTGATGTAAAAAGTAAGTTATGGATAGCTTATCCAAAAGTTACCAGTAAAATTGCCAGTGATCTAAACAGGGATTGCAGTTGGCAATTATTAAGCGACAGTGATTTTGAAGCTGTTGACCAGGTTGCCTTAGATCATGTATGGACAGCGATGCTATTTAAAAAAGCTTCCCCGGAAAACAGCCCGGCTTTGCTTAAAGTAAAGTCTAAATCATTACTTACAGAAGCATAAACTTATAATAATATATTTAAGCCTTTGATTTTATTATCAAAGGCTTTTTTAATTCTTATTGTATGGCATGATTCTTTCTTTTAATATTATGAAAAATTATTTTTTATGGCTGATATTATCCAACAAATCAAAGATCAACTTGGCAGTACTCCTGTGCCGAAAATTGATCCAAACACACAAGAGCCCATAAAACAGGAAAAATTGAGCCCGGATGTAGAAAGTGCCGCAATACCCGTAGTGCTTGTTGGTTTTTATAAAAACACCAGGAACGCAGAAGATGCAGATAAAATAATAAAAGCAGATAATGCAGAAACAGTAAAAACATTATTTAAAGAGCATACAGAACAGGTAACAAACGCGGTCAGCGAATATTCGGAAACAAATTCTGCTGATGCAAAAAACGCAATAGAAAAAACTGTTGCGGCAGTAAAAAAAGTGTTGCAAGACAACCTGAAGGATTTAAACGGTACAACAGTAATGAATTTTTTTACGGATCAGCGTTCAAACATTTTAAAACATTTACCGGTTGAATTGCATGCCGGGGAATTATTAAACGATCCGGCAATTGATGATCGTACTAATAAAATGGAAGGGCCAATGAGCGGCATGATGCATACCATTGAAAAAATATTTTCATCTTCTAAATAAATTTAATGAAAGGAATAGGTATAGTATTAATAATAATCGGAATTGTAATGATGGTTTTCAGAAGCATCAATTTTACTCAGGAGAAAAAAGTAGCCGATGTAGGACCGATTGAAATTAATAAGCAGGAAAATCATACAGTAAATTGGCCTTTATATGCAGGTATAGTTGTAACTGTTGCTGGTGTGGTTGTTTTATTGGCAAGTAATAAAAATAAAGCGTAAAGTTAGTAGCCCCGACAGGAATCGAACCTGTATCTAAAGTTTAGGAAACTTCTATTCTATCCATTGAACTACGGGGCCGCTTTCAACAAAAATACTATTTGTGATTTATAGATTATTTTAATCGGATACTTTTTATCTTTCCGGCATGAAAAAAAATTTGTTACTTCTTTTTATCAGCTTCTTTTTTTGCAGCGCTCAATTTCTGCATGCACAAACCCCGCACATGAATCATACAACCATATTTGTAGTTGACATGAATAAAAGTGCAGATTTTTATGAAAAGGTGATGATGACAACACGCATACCTGAACCTTTTCATGATAACAAACATATTTGGGAAAAAATTGGTGAGCACAACGAGTTACATATTGTTGAAGGAGCAAAACAAGATATACCGCATGATATAAATATTCATCTTGCTTTTAGTGTGCCTTCTGTTGAAAATTTTGCAAGCCACCTCGATTCCATGAATATA
>JAICKT010000114.1 GCA_025927795.1 Parafilimonas sp.
ACAAATATGATGCTTACGTTTGCACCCGTATTTTTTACAGCATCTGAAACGGTATTAAAAACGGGTTTGTCAAGATGCGTGTTGCCACCTTTGCCGGGCGTAACGCCACCCACTACATCGGTTCCATATTCAATCATCTGTCTTGCATGAAATGTGCCTTCAGTGCCGGTAAAGCCCTGTACAATTACTTTAGAATTTTTGTTCAGCAATACACTCATTTAAATTTTATTTATGGTGAGATGCGCAAAAATAACAGTTAGTTTTTAGTTATGGGCGTTGAGTTTAATTATTGCATAGTGATTTTAACCAACGAATATTTTGAAACACTCAATATTCAATATGCAATAAACAATGTTCAATTAATAGTTCTTAAATTGATTATTGAGCGTTGGGTTGTTGATTGTTGAATATTTATTTTATCACACATTCATCATTCACGCTATTCCTCCAGCTTATCCATTTCAGCATTACCGCGGAATATTGCTTCCATATCTTTTGCATGATAAATATTACTGTTTTGCTTATTGCCCAAAACAATAATCGTTGCTGTGTCTTGTACAAGGCGAATAAAAGAAGTATTTGTGCCGTGCCATTTTCCATTATGATAAACAACAGTGTCGCCGTTATTAATAAACAACCGCCATGCTAAACCATAATTATGCTTGGAGCGGTGTTCGTTGCTCGTTGGTGTAAACGCCATATCTAAAGTTGACTTCTTTAAAAATGTATGCTGATATAAAGCTTTATCCCATGTAAATAAATCACGCACGGTACTATAAACATTTTTATCACCATACGTGCAGTCGTATGGGTCCATGGGAAACGGTTTTGATACTGACCATGTAGGAATATAATTCGCCGTATCTTTTATAGAAAAAATATAAGTGTCATTCATACCAAGCGGTGCAAAAACATTTTGCTTCATGTAATCAGGAAAATATTCACCCGTAATTTTTTCAACAATCAGCGCAAGCAACATAAAATTTGTATTGCAATATTCAAAGCGCGTATCCGGTGTGCTGTGTATTGCCGGATGATGCTGAATCATCGCATTTAAAACATCTTCGTTCGTCATTTCTTTATGCTTATCCCAAAGACTATCCATAAAATATAAATAGTTAGGCAAACCACTGCGATGGCTTAATAACATTCTTATTGTAATACCATAATAAGGTAATTGCGGAAAATATTTTTGCAGCGTATCATCTAAGGAAAGCTTGCCTTCTTCCCACAATTTTAATACAGCCATTCCGGTAAATGTTTTAGATATTGAAGCAAGATGAAAAGGCGTGTGCTGATTAATAGAATCTTTTGTTATAAAATTGGCGTAACCTTTATATTGCTCAAAAAGTATTCGCCCGTTTTTCGCTACGAGAATCGCACCATTAAAACCTTTTTCTAAATGCTGATTATAAAATTCTTCTACTGCACTGGAATAAGCTGTAAAAACTTCAGGCGATAATGAATCAAATTTTACATCTACGGTATGTAAATGTGGAGCTGCTTGTTTAGTAGTAGATTTTTTTGGGTCTTTTGAAAAACAACTTGTGAACAGGAAACTTAAAGAAAAAATAAAAAAAATGTTTAAAAATTTCTTTCTATGCATGAACGGCTGCTTTATTGCTGTAATATCAACTCGCTATCAAGATTAAGCTTGTGCGATGGCTTGATGCTAAGTTGCTCTTATACCGAACGCTGTTTTAATAATTAATAGCGTTTCGGTATAAAGCGGTAAATGTAATAGAAAACACAACATAATATTTTCGTTTCTATACACATTCAACAATACTTTTACATATCATGACTATTATTTTGTTTGATAATAAAGCAAGAGAAAGTTTATATCCTTTCACGCAAACCAAAGCAGTGGCGGATTTGCGCTTTGGAATTTTTACAGCAAAAGAAAGATGGAAACTAATAAGCGGCTTGCCTGTTTATATTAATACAGATAATTATTTAACTGATTTATATGAAAAGCCTGTTAAGGAATCAATTGTGGAAAATGATTTTTTGTTTATTGATGCAGCATTAAAGGATGAGGATACATGGCGCACACAAATTCTTTCTCTGCAAATCGGCGATGCGATATATGATGATATTGGATTGATTGCCGGCAGAACTGTGAATGCAATAAATGATTTCAGCATAAACGCTACGGAAAGTTTTTTTGAGAATGTTTCTGTTACTGATACTGCAAAGCGTTTACAATATGCCTGGCAAATTTCTCAATGGAATGATGAACAACTGCGGAGAGATTTTTTATTGTTGTTTTCAAGAATGCAAACACAGCCTGTTTCTGAAACCAATAAAATAATTCAGCCCGAAAATATAATTGTAGAAAGCGATGCAGTAGTAGAAAATTGTATCATTAATGCTTCAACAGGTCCTGTTTATATTGGTAAGAATGCATTTGTAATGGAAGGAAGTATGCTGCGTGGCCCAATTGCAATATGCGAAGGCGTAACAGTAAAAATGGGAGCAAAAATATATGGTGCAACAACAGTTGGCCCATATTGTACAGTTGGTGGTGAAATAAAAAATAGTGTGCTGCAATCGTTCAGTAATAAAGCGCATGATGGATATTTAGGTGATGCAGTAATAGGCTCATGGTGCAATTTGGGGGCGGGCACAAGTAACAGCAATGTAAAGAATTCGGCAACAGATATATTTATGTTTAATGATGCAACAAAAGAAAATTTTAATGTGGGTAAAAAATGTGGTGTTGTTATGGGTGATTATAGTCGCACCGCAATAAACACATCTATAAATACAGGCAGCATGTTTGGTATTTGCTGCAGTATTTTTGGTGAAGGTTTAACACCAACTATGATTGATAATTTTAGTTGGGGAATAAAGAATGCGAGTGTGTACGAAATTCATAAAGCAATCGAACATATAAATAACTGGAAGAAATTAAAAGGATATGAATTATCAGCCGCAGAAATTTCTGTATTAAAATATATTTTTGATAAAAGACAATAAAATATTTTAAGCCTGCGAAGTCTGCAGACTTCGCAGGCTTATGCATGAAGTCTCTGACTTCAAATACTTTTTTGATTTAATAAATTAAACCATAAATGAGAAAACAAATAGCAGCAGCTAACTGGAAAATGAATTTAACCATTGATAAAGCCGAAACTTTATTAGCCGAAATTATTGCCGCAGAAATTAACCTTGAAGAAAATCATTTTGCTGTGTTTGCAGTTCCCTTTCCTTATCTGCAAATTGCACAACGAAAAATAGAGAACACTAAAAACTTTTTTATTGCAGCACAAAATTGTTACAGTAAAGAATCCGGCGCATATACAGGAGAGGT
Organism: Parafilimonas sp.; assembly: GCA_025927795.1. Taxonomy (GTDB): domain Bacteria; phylum Bacteroidota; class Bacteroidia; order Chitinophagales; family Chitinophagaceae; genus Parafilimonas. Next base: position 3,317 of record JAICKT010000114.1, read on the forward strand.
TTCAGTTGAAATGTTGCAATCACTCAATGTAAAATATGTTGTGCTCGGGCATTCTGAGCGCAGAGAATATTTTCAGGAAAGCAACCAGTTTCTTGCAGAAAAATTAAATATTGCACTTGAATATAACATCACGCCGATCTTTTGTTGCGGCGAGCCTTTAAGCATTCGCGATGCGCAAACGCAAAATCAATTTGTAGCAAAACAATTGGAAGAATCTTTATTTCATTTTTCAAAAGATGATGTACAGAAAATAGTAATTGCCTACGAACCCATCTGGGCAATTGGTACGGGCAAAACTGCAACGAGCGAACAGGCGCAGGAAATGCATGCATACCTGAGAAAAGTTTTAGCAGATAAGTTTGGAAAAGAGATTGCAGAGAACATAAGTATTTTGTATGGTGGCAGCGTAAAAGCGTCGAATGCAAAAGAAATTTTTTCTCAGCCTGATGTAGATGGCGGTTTGGTTGGCGGCGCTTCTTTAATTGCTGCAGAATTTATTACTATTATAAACAGTTTGAAATAATCTTTTTATTTTAATCACTTAAATAAGAAACGATAAACCTTTAAGTACATTATTTCGGCGATAGGAGAATCTCTTCTACATTCTTAGCACGCTTTATTGCAGAGATGCTTCGGTTCTTCGACATGACGGACAAAAAACTTACTGTATTTATTAGCAGTAAAAATTTTTAAACAGGCTTCTGATGGGTTTAAAAAAATTATTTGCCCAAAGTATTATCTGGCGCGGCTTTTATTTTTTTTCTATTTTACTGGTAAATGTTTTTTTATCACGTTATCTGCGTGCGGCAAATACAGGTAACCTATATCTCATCACCGTAATATTTTCATTTGTACAAACTGTGCTTAGCTTAAGTGCTGAAGCGGGTATTGTTTACTTTGCATCAGGAAATATTATTGAACGCAATAAACTTATCAGCTTAATGGGTTTGTGGAGTGTTGTTGCAGGCATAGTAATGATTGGCTTAACGTGTATATATTTTTTGTTTAGTTCATCTGATAAAGCTTTGCTGCTTCCTTACTGTGTATATGGTTTTTGTTATGTGTGCGGGCAATCGCTTACTAATTATTCTATCGCTATTTATTATACGAAAGAAAATTATTTTGTTCCCAATCTTTTATTGAGTTTGGTTAATCTTGTTTTTGTTATAATTATTCCGGGGAAAAACAGTTTAATTAATGCGCAACATGTTCAATTCATAATGTACCTGTTTTTTTCAACCAATTTCGTTGGCGGGTTAATTGTATATATTTCTTATATAACCGGTAACAGGCGAGAAGGCTCGTTTGGTTTTCCTGAAAAAGAAAAGTTTAAACTCTTCCTGCAATATTCCATTACCGCACTTGCAGCAAATGTTGTTTTTTTTCTTGTTTATAAAGTTGATTACCTGTTTGTGCATTATAGTCCTGTTTGTACAGCAGCAGATTTAGGTAATTATATACAGGTTTCAAAGCTTGGGCAAATGATGCTTGTTATTCCGCAAATTATTTCCAGCGTTGTATTTCCACGTACTGCAAGCGGAATAGACAGGATGAAAATCAACAGTGCAATTATGATGATAGCGCGGCTATTTTCACAATTATTTTTGCTCGCTTTTATCATCACGGCATTTTTTGGCAATCGCATTTTTGTTATGTTATTTGGTGAAACTTTTAATAAAATGCAGATACCGATGCTCATTACTATCCCAGGAATTTTTGCATTAAGCGTACTTACTTTGTTGTCCGCATATTTTTCAGGAAAAGGAAAAGTAAAAATAAACCTGTATGGCTCAATCGTTGGTTTATCTGTAATGATAATTGGTGATTTTATTTTTGTACCACGTTATGGAATTATAGCCGCTGCTGCTATTAGCACTTTAAGCTATGTTTCAAATCTTGCTTATTCTTTATTGCATTTTTATCGTGATTATTCAATAAGCTGGACTGAATTTGTGCGATGGAAAAAAGCCGATTATGATTGGATGTTTACAATCTTAAAAAGAAATGTGGAATGAAGATTTTGTGGCTTGCAAGCTGGTATCCCAACGAATATGAACCGACAATTGGCGACTTCGTACAACGTCATGCAAAAGCAGTTTCGCAATTAATGCATGTTGATGTTATTCATGTTGTGCAGGCAGGCAGAAAATTTAATTATTTAAATAAAGTAGTTAACAATTATGATGGCAATCTTCATGAAGCTATTCATTACTTCACGTATAAAAAATCAAACATTGATTGGTTAGATAAAATTTTATATAATAAAACATATTGGCGTTATTATAAAAAAATTGTTGATGATTACATTCAACAAAAAGGCAAACCGGATTTATTGCATGTGCATGTGCCGTTTAAAGCAGGCATAATTGCTTTGGCATTTTTAAGAAAATATAAAATACCTTTTATTGTATCAGAGCATTCGTCTTTGTATTCGAATAATGCAAAAGAAAATTTTTCCAACCAAGATTTTTTTTTTCAGATTTTATACTGAACATATATTTAAAAAAGCTGCGTTAGTAACAAATGTATCTGCTGCAATTGGCAGTGTTTTAAAACAAATGTTTGGTTTGAATGATGTACGCATTATTCCAAACGTTGTTGATACAAATCATTTTTATTTTAAGTCAAAAGAAAAAAATAAAACTTTCAGATGGTTGCACGTTTCATCCATGCATCCGTCAAAGAATGTAGATAAGATTATTCAGATATTCACGCAAATTTCAAAAGAAAGAAATGATTGGGAATTGATTATTTGCGGACCTGTTAATAAAGAGTATGAACAGTTAGCGGAGAAATTAAATCTTCAATCAAGAATTAAATTTACAGGCGAAATAAGTTATGAAGAAGTTGCAAAACAGATGCAGCAGGCTGACGCATTTGTTCTGTTTAGCAGCCGGGAAAATTTTCCCTGTGTAATTATTGAAGCGATATGCTGCGGAATTCCTGTTGTTGCATCAGATATTGGTGGTACACAGGAAGCAGTAAATGAATCAAACGGAATTTTGGTTGAACCAAATAATATAGATGAATTGCAAAACGCAATTATTTCAATGATGAATAATATCACTAAATATAATCCCGAAAAAATTTCTGCAGATGCAATTTCAAAATACAATTACAACACAGTTGCACAGCAGTTTATTGATTTATATAATGAAGTTGTTTCAAAGTCCTCTTCTTAGGAGAGGATTTAGGAGAGGCTTCTATTATCTTTGCCGCTTATGAAGGAGATAAGGAATTTTTGCATTATTGCGCATATTGATCATGGAAAGAGCACGTTAGCAGATCGTTTGCTGGAACATACCAAAACTATCAGCGAAAGAGATATGATGGCACAGGTTTTAGATGACATGGATCTTGAACGTGAAAAAGGTATCACTATTAAAAGTCACGCCATTCAAATGAACTATAATCATAATGGCGAAAAATATATTTTCAATTTAATTGATACACCGGGGCATGTTGATTTTAGTTATGAAGTAAGCCGTGCGTTGGCTGCATGCGAAGGCGCTTTGCTTTTGGTGGATGCAACACAAGGCATACAGGCGCAAACCATCAGCAATTTGTATTTGGCAATTGATAATGATTTGGAGATAATTCCCATCATTAATAAAATTGATATGGATGGCGCGATGATAGCTGAAGTAAAAGACCAGGTAATAGAATTGATTGGCTGCAAAGAAGATGAAATTTTATTGGCGAGTGCAAGAAACGGGATTGGAATTGAAGAAATTTTAAATGCAATTGTTGAACGCATACCTGCGCCAACAGGGAATCCTCATGCGCCTTTACAGGCTCTAATATTTGATAGTGTGTTCAACAGCTTTCGCGGAATTATTGCATACTTCCGTGTGTTCAACGGTTCAATAAAGAAAGATGAAGTGATAAAAATAATTTCAACCGGTGAAGAATACCAGGCGGCAGAAGTAGGCACATTAAAATTAGGGTTAGTGCCGAAAAACGAAGTTAAAACCGGTGATGTGGGATATATTATTACAGGCATAAAAAACGCGAAAGAATTAAAGGTTGGTGATACAATAACTGTGGCATCTAATCCCGGTGAAGCAATAAAAGGTTTTGAAGATGTAAAGCCCATGGTGTTTGCAGGAATTTATCCAGTGTCAACAGATGATTTTGCAGAGTTGCGCGAATGCATGGATAAGTTGCAATTAAATGATGCTTCGCTTACATACGAGCTTGAAACATCACAAGCTTTAGGTTTTGGTTTTCGTTGCGGCTTTCTTGGTTTGCTGCACATGGAAATTGTACAGGAAAGATTAGAACGCGAATTCAATCAAACTGTAATTACAACTGTTCCTAACGTAAGCTTTCATGCGTTTACAACACGCGGTGAAAAAATTATTGTAAACAATCCTGCAGAAATGCCGGATGCTACAAAGATTGATCATATTGATGAACCATACATTCGTGCACAGGTAATTTCTTTGCCTGAATATATTGGCAACATCATGACGTTATGCTTAGGCAAGCGCGGCATTCTTATCAATCAATCTTATTTAACTACAACACGAGTTGAGTTAGTTTTTGAAATGCCATTAACGGAAATCGTGTTTGATTTTTATGATAAGCTAAAGAGTACAACACGTGGTTATGCTTCTTTTGATTATTCGCCGATCGGTTATCGCGAGGCAGATATTGTGAAGATGGATATTTTATTAAATGGCGATAAGGTGGATGCATTAAGCGCATTAATTCATCGCAGCCGTGCACAGGATTTTGGAAGAAAGCTTTGTGAGAAATTAAAAGAGCTTGTACCGCGTCAACAATTTCAGATTGCCATACAAGCTGCTATCGGTGCAAAAATTATTGCGCGAGAAACCATTAGTGCATTTAGAAAAGATGTTACTGCAAAATGTTATGGCGGTGATATCAGCCGTAAACGTAAACTCCTCGAAAAACAAAAAGAAGGTAAGAAACGTATGCGCCAAATTGGAAATGTTGAAGTTCCGCAGGAAGCATTCTTAGCGGTGCTGAAGTTGGATTAGATTATAATAAAAATTCCTGCTTATATGCAGGAACTTTTACTTCAATAATATTGTATTTATTTTAATAACCCCAGCTCTTCATTGTATCAAAATCTTCTTTCGCACATTCAACAGGTGTTTTACCCTGGTAAGATTCCTGCTCAATGATGAATTGTGTAGTGCCGCCATTCTTTCTTGCATAATCAACAATTTCTTTTGTACCAACTATGCCTTTGCCTAAAACAGTACTTTCATAAGGTTCTGCCAATTCACCTTTTGCGGCTTTTATTTCATCTTTCACATGCATCAATTCAAATCTGCCGGGATATTTTTTCAAGATTTCAAGCGCTCTTCCACCAGCACCATACATATTGCCAATATCCATTTGCTGTGCAACTAAATTCGGGTCAGTATTCTTAATAATATAATCATACAAATTTCCATCTCCTACTTTGGTAGTAAATTCAAAGTCATGGTTATGATAGCCGAATTTCATTCCATGTGCTTTACATAATTCACCTGATTTATTAAACATTAGCATAAACTTTTTCAGCAAATCCATATCGGTTCTCGCTGCTTCATCCATCCATGGGCTTACAACATATTTTTGACCAACCGTCGCAGCATCTTCAACAGTTTTTTTCCAGGCATCAGTAACATCATTTGTTGTATCATCCCAATGTTTCATGGTCATCACACAATGCCCGCTTATCATATTCAAATTAAGATCACTCAAAACTTTTTTAAAATCTTCAGGAGTATAACCATAAAATTTCCCATCCACATAATTTGCATGCTCTACATACCTGTAGCCAATGGCAGATAATTTTTTTAAGGTGCCTGAAGGATCCTTTTGCATATCATCACGAACGCTATATAACTGCAGCCCAAGTCTTTCACCAGATGGCTTTGCCATGCTAAAAATTTTATTTGAGACTAAAGCTGTGCCTGCAATTGCAAGAGTACTTTGCTTAATAAATTTTCTTCTTGACTTCATAGGAAATAATATTTATAAATGATTTATTTTTTATGATTTAAAATCCCCATTGTTTCATCGTTGCCAAATCTTCTTTCACACATTCAATAGGAGTTTTATCCTGGTAAGATTCCTGTTCAATAATAAAAAGCTTTATGCCGGATGAGCGCCCATAATCAACAATATCTTTTACACCAATTACACCTTTTCCTAAAACAGTGCTTTCATAATCCCTGTTTGCCTGATTGCTTTTTATTTCATCTTTTACATGCATCGCAATAAATCTGCCGTGATACTTTTTCAAATACTCCATTGCTCTTCCACCGGGTCCGTACATGTTGCCAATATCAATTTGCTGTGCTACTAAATTTTTATCGGTAGTATCTAAAAGTATATCATATAACCTTTTGTTATTGAGATAATGATTGAACTCATAACTTTCACTATGGTAGCCAAATTGAATTCCTGATTTTTTTGCGAGCTCACCTGTTTTATTAAATAAATCCATGTACCATTTATAATCATCTTCGCTATTGCAAAGGCTTTCATCAACACCAGGACTAAAAACATATTTCATTCCAACTGCAGCAGCATCTTCGAATGTTTGTTTCCAGTCATCAGTAAAATCATTTTTTGATTTATCCCATTGTTTTGCGCCAAGGTAACTGTGCCCGCTCACCATATTTAAACCTAAATCATGCAATAACTTTTTAAAATCTTCAGGTGAAGAGCCATAAAATTTTCCTTTTCTGTAACCTGCATGTTCCACATCTTTATATCCCATCGCAGCTAATTGTTTCAGCGTGCCCGACGGATCTTTTTCCATATCATCCCGCACCGAATAAAGCTGAACGCCGAGCACATGCGTGCTTGCTCTATTCATAGAAAATATGTTATTTGAAATGAGTACTGCGCCTGCTGCAGCAAGGCTGCCTTGTTTTAAAAATGTTCTGCGTGATTTGTTCATAAAAATATCGTTAGAAAATGATTGAAGGTTTTAAAAGTAAATAATTGTTTTAAATGCAACGGGAAAAATATCAATGCACTATTATTGAGATTGTGTTTTGATGAATTTTAAATTGCGTTGTATGCCTTTAAATTTTGTTCGTTTTAAAGGCGAATCTTTGAATATATTTTTGAATGCTTCTTCAGATAAATTTTCCCATTCAGCAGTTGAAAGATTTAAAATTTCAGGTATAGGTTTAAATGCAATTTCGTTATTTGGTTTGCTAAAGCGATTCCACGGACAAACATCCTGGCATATATCGCAACCAAACATCCAGTTTTCAAATTTGCCTTTCATTTCATCAGGAATTATTGCATCTTTTAATTCAATCGTGAAATAAGAAATGCAACGGCTTCCATTAATTACCTTATTATCAAGAATTGCATTAGTAGGGCAGGAGTCGATACATTTTCTGCATGTGCCGCAATAATCTTTTGCAAAAGTGTCATCATACATCAAATCCAAATCAACAATTAATGTAGCTATAAAAAAATAAGAACCTTGTTGCTTGGTAATTAAATTTCCATTTCTGCCAATCCAACCGGCGCCGCTGCGTGTTGCCCAACTGCGTTCTAAAACAGGTGCACTGTCAACAAAACCTCTTCCGTTTACATCGCCAATATTTTGTTTTATAAATTGAAGAAGCATGTTTAGTTTTTCCCGAATCACCTGATGGTAATCTTTGCCATAAGCATATTTTGAAATTTTTAGCGCTGTATTATTTTGTTGTTCTGATGGAAAATAATTTAGCAATAATGTAATTACACTTTTTGCGCCGGGCACAAGTTTGCATGGGTCAATACGCAAGTCAAAATAATTTTCCATGTATTGCATTGCCCCGTGAAAACCTTGCTGCAGCCAGCTTTCAAGGCGGCGTGCATCATCATCCAGCTTTACTGCTTTCGAGGTTCCGCAATAATGGAAGCCAAGATTGGCTGAGCATTGTTTTATAAGTCTTGTATATTTTTCCTGGTTGTTCAAACAATAACAAAGCTAAAATTCAGTTTATAAATAATTTGTATAATTGCATTTTTTTAAAACTAACTACTTATGCTTTTCAACCGAATTACAACTCTGTTCAGTTGTATTATTATTACTGTTTGTACATTTTCACAAACTAAAGAACCAAAAATAAAATTTGGAGACATTAAACCGGAGGATTTTAAACGATAAGCGCCTTTTTGATATAGAGTATCCTTACTCATTTCACTACATAGATTCAATTGAAATAAAAA
>JAICKT010000411.1 GCA_025927795.1 Parafilimonas sp.
TGCTAACATTAAATGTGCAGCAACCTGGTGCTCAATTCCGGTCCATACTTCATCGCTGTAAACAAAAGGCAAAGAAAGTTTACCACCTTTTGGCCAACTGCATAACAGCAAACCGCCTTCATCACCTAAAGCATAAGAAGGGCGTTGCGGATTTGCATGATCACTTAAATTATTTTTGAAATTATATTTATAAACAGATAATAAATGGCTTTTGATTTTTATTGAATCAACAGAATCATTCACGCCGCACATTGCTGCAATCCATGCACCCAAAACACCATCAGATAAACAACCTTTTCCATATTGATATTTGGGACCTTCTTCTGCCAATAATTTTTTTGCTTCATCTGAATAATCACCTGAAAAAGATTTTTTTGACGCTTCAACAGGGTTGCCTGCATTCAAGCCTTCATATTTTATTTCCTGGAAAAAATATTCGCCGTTATATAAATTATTTTCTAAATAACTTTTGCCTTTTGAAAACAATTGCTCATAACGATTTATATCTTCATTTAAAAAATTTCCCATCGCAATAAAAGCCGTTAATGCACCAACATAAAAACCTGTACACAAAGGTTCAGGTCCCCAAAATTCTATATCATACGTATTATGATGCGGCTCTTCAATAACACCTTTTTCTTTTGGATCCCATGTTGAGATACAATAATCCAAACTCTTTTTCACCATCGGAAACATCTTCTTCATCCAATCATTATTACCATAAATTCTCCATTCGCGATAGACTTTCATAATACCGCCTAACTGTCCGTCTGCCGCGGCATAGAAATTATGATCAGCCGTTTTTATAGGAAGAATTGATCTGAAGTTTTGATGACCTGCTTCGTTCTGACTTTCACAAAATTCTGTGTGGCGTAAACTACGTTCAAGCCGTGGAAACAAATGCGGAATTGCCTGCGCATAATTCCATACATGCGTGCATGAACCATGACAACAGCCATCGTTATCTGAACAACCTTCAAAGCTCCACAACCTGCCATCGTACTGGCGTAAAACAGTTGGAGATTTTAAAATAGAAAGATTGCTTGCAATCGCTTCCATCACTTCTGGTGGCAATGAGCTTGCATAAAAAGCATTCGTAAATTTTTTTGTGTTTTGATAAAGCTCATCATAATTTTTTTTCCAGTAATCACATACTTCCTGAACATTTTTAAATTGACTGCTGTAATACGGTTTATAAAATTGTCCATCGAAATCTTTGTCATACGGATCAAGTTCTAATTGCGAAGGAGAAGTACAGCAGCCTGAAGCAGGATCACAATTTTTTTTATCATCACCTTTTGTTCCATAAGTCAAATCAGTATCGGGAACATACCAGCACATATAAACGCGTAATAATTTTTTTTCACCTGGCATTAATTTAAAAGGAACATACAAGGATGCGCCCGGTGCGCCTTCATCAACAGGTGCAACAGAATTTACTTCACTATTCTTTATTGTGTTCCATGCCATCGTAACAGGATCAAACCATCCGCCGCGAAACCAGCAATGATCAACAACTGTATTATTATCATCCGTAAAAATGGCAAAATCACTTTTTAAAAAAGGCTTGTCTTTTGTTCCCTGTTCAGAAAGAATAAAACCATTTGTGTAAGCACTTATATAATTTTTGCCGCCATCAACCTGCAAAAAATTTCTTGCATTATAAGAGAAAACTGCTTCAATATTTTGCGTACCGGTATTTGTTATCGCATAAGTTAACACACCAACCGGCATACTCGAGTTATGTTCATCTGTTGGAATAAACGGGCTCCATGCTGTTAATTCAACCTTTACCGGTAACTCTTTATCACTAAGATTAATTGTTGCAAATGGAAAACGCGCTTTAAAAATTGCTTCATGAAAACGCGGTAATCCTGTTGTTGCGCCACCTGAACCATTACCAGAACCGGGCTGACCAAATTTTTTCCAGTCAGGAACAGGACCCTCTAAAATTTTTGCACCATTATTTATTCCTTTGATTGAAATGGCTTCAAAAAATTCCGGCTCGTTAAAAACATCTGGCCTATTGCGCACAGACATATTTGAAACAGCGCCGCTTCCTTCAATACAAAACATTCCCGCGCCCATGCCGCCAACTGGAAAAGCAATGCGGTTTAAATATTCACCTGAATATGTTTGATTAAAAACATGTGTCGAAATTTTTTTTACATCATTATCTTTATTATCAGAAATATTTTCATCGCTCGTATTTGCAGATAAAGATGCAGGCATTAAACCAGCAGCCACACTTCCCAATCCTACATGTTTAATAAATTTCCTGCGGTCTGTTTTATTCTTCATAAAATTTATTTTTTTTATGAATTCTAATGTTGTGATATTAACTTGTATAAATATTCGATGCTGCTTAAGTCGTCATTTTCGACGAAGGAGAATTTCCTTAATTATTAATAGTTTTAAATTTATGAGATGTCTCGTTCCTCGACATGACGTTCTTAGTGTAAAAATTTATCATTCAACTCTAAGTTATAGGTTTATAAAATGAAAGTGTATAATACAGCTTGATATCACTAACCAATGCATGAATAACTAATTTGAAGGCGCAACTGTACTTCCACCCGCTGTTTGCGGAGGAATCAATCTTTTTTCGAGATATGCATCTGTGTGATCAATTTTTATTTCAACCCACATGGGCAAATGATCACTCATCTGGTAAGTTCGCCAGTACGTTTTATAATAAAGACTTTTATCTTTTCTTTCTGTTCCTGCATCTGTTGTATTGTATGCATCGCCCATTAATGAAACATATAAACTTTCATCTTCTTCAGTAAATACAACTTCATAATAATTAAATATGCCGGCTTTGCCTGTGGTTTCAAATTCATCAGCAACTACTTTAAATGCAATCTGATCATAAAATTTATTTTGCAAAGCATTTGATGGAAGGTTTTGTAGTTGTTGCGGTATTTCAAAACCGGCCTTCAATATAGATGAGTATGTTTCATCTTCGGGACTGTAGATATTAAAATCGCCCAACAAAACCAGGTTATTCGACCATTCAAATTTATCTGCTGCTTTTTTTGCAAGTGCTTGCGCAATGCTTTCTATTTCTTTTATTCTATCCGGATCATTTGCCGCAGATGTTCCATATAAAATATGAACAGTAGAAAGAATAAAATTTGTCCAGCCCGCTTTAAAGCCACACATAAATGGTGTTCTTGCAAGTTGCGTTACAGGTTGATAAACTATTTGTTTTGTATCGGGATCTTTTGTTTCAAATGGCGGCAATACAACTTCGCTTGCCAACCCGCCGAATTTTACTTTTCTTGTATCAAATAAAAAAGCAAGTCTTTCTTTATTTCCCTGCGAGCCTTCTGTAACATCGGTTACAATATATTGCCAGTGATTGCCAAGAATTGAAGTGAGTTTTTTCAATGCTTTCAAATCCTGCCGCACTTCCTGGATAGCTATGATATCAAATTTTGAAATAATTTCAGCGATATAATAAAAACATTCATCAACACGATCACCATAAGCAGGCGAATCAAATTCTCTTATATTCCATGATGCAATAATCACATTACTTTCTAAATGTTTTTCAGGAATTTCATTCTTAAGCTTTGTTCTTAGTTTAAGCAGCCTGTCAATGGTTCGTTTGCCAACAGTTGTATTACTATTTATGTTTTGGTAAAAAGGCACAGTGAATTATTAGCTTATAAAAATAGACAATATTGCTTTGAATGAGAACGGGAAAAATTTTATAAGTTAAGTTATTCAACGAGCAACAGTAAAAAGTTTGAATATCTTATTATTATTTTTCAGACAATTCAATCCAAACTGGTGCATGGTCGCTTGATTTTTCCCAACCACGTACATAACGATCTACGCCTGCAGCAGTAAGATTTTTTTTAAGATGCGAACTCAATAAAAAA
>JAICKT010000550.1 GCA_025927795.1 Parafilimonas sp.
AATTGGCGTGAACGACGAATATCAACATTTAGATACTGCAGGTTATAGAAAAAGATTTACAGAATGCCTGCAAAAAGCAATTGAATTAGCAGGAAATAAAACGGATCATGTATTTGTTTTATCTATTCCTGATTACAGCGTAACACCGTTTGCAAAAAATGCCGATATTGCTCAAATAAAAAAAGAGATTGATGAATTTAATACGATTAATAAAGAAATTACTTTATCATACAAAATTTCTTATACAGATATTACATTGCTTACACGAGAAGCGAAATCAGATGCTTCGTTAATTGCTAACGATGGCTTGCATCCATCGGGAAAAGAGTATGCAAAATGGGCAGAGTTGCTGGAACCGGAAATAGAAAAAATTTTGAAGTAATTAATCCACAATAAAAATTACACAGAATTCTTTCTTTTAACCATTGTAAAAAAACCATAAGAAGCCAGCCATATTATAATTGGAATAACCGGCATGATAAAGCGATTACTCCATTCATCGCAAGTTAGCATTACGCTTATTGTAAATACACTTGCAGTAACTAAACAATACAAAATGAAATAGCGATTTATTTTTATTTGCTGTTTTAATTTTATCAATGCAAAAAAATAAATCGGGTAAAAAAACAGTCTAAGAATCCAGTTATGAACTTCCGAATAATAAGGTCTTGTCAATCCCCAAAATGATATAAGTCTTAAACCGCACAATCGTAAAAAATTAATTGGATTTTGAGCTATATATAATACAACTCCACTAATATTATTACTGTAAGAATTTACTGAAGAATTAATTTGTTTATCAGGTATATCACAAATTACATTGTGCTCAACAAATGGTTTAATAAAATTAAAACTTGAAGCGCTTCTCATTTCATATAATAGCAAACAGATAAATGCGGTAAAGAAAACGGCTATGCATAGAACAGCAAGTTTTATTTTTCTCAATTTTATTAATTTAAAAACAAGCACACATATTATTACAGGAATTAAAAATATACCTGCAGGTCTTGCAAACAATAGCATTACAAATACTAATGCTGCATAAACGTATTTTAATCGTTGATTTTTATTAATGCCGAACAAACAGTAGGTAAAAATTATTAGTAAGGAGCAAAAGAAAGATTCTGTGTAAAGGCATACTGTCCAATATTGCCATGAAAAACATATCACCAATAAAAAAGCAGCTATGAAAGCAACACTATTATTTTTATAAACATTTAAAGCAGTTTTGTAAAAAAGAAAAGTAGCAATTAAATTAACAAGCAGTTGAAATATATAAACGCCAACAATTTCAAAACCAAGTTTTATGAAAATAACATGAATAAAAATATAAGCTGAATAGAAAATATATTTTTGTTCCGAAAAATTTTTATGATTTAATAAATTGTTTGCTTCTCTTATGTATTTAGTTGCTTCGTTATTTGTGAGTATTCCATATTTATATAAAAGTAAACCCTGAACAAAAATCCACGCGGTAAAAAGAATTAATAAATGCTTTTTTCGATAGACTGTTACATCCTGATATTGCATGTTCCAATAAATTATTAGCAGTTTAGCTGCTTTTACATGAAGCCATTTACGCTTCCACTACTTCGGTCTTACTTAAATAATCATGTAAAGGCTTATCAAGAAATGGTATAAAAAAACAATCAATAATTGTTAGTCTTATTAAACTGCGAATTAAAATTTGCCAGAACGCAGGTTTGCCGCCCTGCCTGTTTGCCACTTTACTTATTGTTAACCATTTTGCAGGTGAGCGTTTAAAAATTCCTTCAAAAAAAGTATAGTAAATAAATATAAGTCCAAAGAAGAAAGCATAAAACGGAATAAAAGGATATTGCCAGTACATCACATAAAAATCCCACCAGGTATTAATGCCATACGTTATTCCAAAAACAATCAAAGTGTCTATTATAAAATTAAATACGCGTGTGCCAAATCCTGCTTTCCTCATGCTGCAAGTTTACCGCATCAAATACATCTTTCCATAACCTTTGGTAAAATATTTATCAGTATTTACTTCATAACCATCTTGTCCGTATGTAGGAAATTTATCGAGTGATTTTCCATTAAGGTTTGTAAGTACCCGATATAAATAAACACCATTCGCAAGCTTATCACCATATTCATCCGTACCATCCCATTTATAATCTGTAATATTTCTGCCGATGTGTAATGAACCTAATTCTTCTTTGGTAATTTCCTTTACAATTTTTCCCGTTATCGTTAAGATTTGTATGCGAATGTTTTGCGGCACTTCGCTGCCAGTTACGGTAAACACAAATGCAGTTGAAGTTGTAAACGGATTCGGATAGTTAAACATGTTTGTGATCATCGGTTTATTATACACTTCAAATGAAACAGTGTAATCAACATTGCCTGCAGTATTGCCTG
>JAICKT010000410.1 GCA_025927795.1 Parafilimonas sp.
AAGTAATTTGCTGCCTTATGTAACGAATTAAAAGCAATTATATTATGCAAAATATGGATTATAATGAAGAAAAGTAATTTCAATATCATTTATTTCCTCATAATTTTCTTCATACTTTATTATGGTTTTATTATATACGTAGGATTGAGTACCAGGGGCGGGAAAATTTATTCTTATTTTTTATATTCATATTTAGATATTCCGGATTGGTTGAGCATGTTTGTAGCAAAAGCATCAACATTATTATTAAGGATTCTTGGCTATGATGCATATCAAAGATCTGCGGTAAATGTAACTATTCGTGGAGGCAGAGGTGCAACAATTGCATGGGGTTGTATTGGTGCAGGTGTTATGTTTTTATGGTTTGCATTTATCATTGCGCACAAAGCAAAACCGGTATATAAATTAAAGTGGATTACTGGAGGTATCTTATTGATATTTCTATTTAATATTCTCCGCATTTCATTTATTGTTTTAAGCTATAAATATAACTGGGTATATTTTCAATCTTTTAATGCACACACAACGTTTAATTTTATTACTTACATAATTATTATTTTATTAATGGGATTTTTTGTATTCAACTACAACAAACTTCAACGGCAAAATAAAAATACCGTAGGAACTTTTTAAGTTGATTTTCTAAGCTAAAAATTGTGAGTGTATATAATCAACAACATCTTTATAATTCTGTGTTTGATTATATATTGCAAGTTGTCTGTCTGCGCCTGTACCTTGTTCTAAAATTTTTTGTACATAGCTAATAGCGTTCCGGCTTCCCAAATCATCCAGCACATCATCAACAAATTCTAATAGCTCATAAATTAATACACGTGTATTTACTTCGGCTTCTTTACCAAAGTCAATCAGGCTTCCATCAATACCATACCTGCCTGCGCGCCATTTATTTTCATTTATTAACGCCCGCTGATAAATAATAAAATTTAAATTCTGATTGCGCAGCTTATACAGCTTTGCACATATAGCCTGGAATAAAGCTGCAATTGCAATTGTTTCATTAATCGTCATCGGCACATCACAAATTCTAAATTCAACTGTATTAAAAAAAGGATGCACCCTCAAATCCCACCAAATTTTTTTTGCATTATCAATGCAATTGGTTTTAATAAGAAGATTTACATAATTCTCATAAGCTTCTATGCTTTCAAAATAATCGGGAATGCCTGTACGTGGAAATTTATCAAACACTTTTGTGCGAAAAGATTTATAACCTGTTTGTCTGCCTTCCCAAAAAGGAGAATTAGTGCTTAATGCATAAACATGCGGCAAAAAATATCTTGCCGAATTGGCAATGTGTATCGCCATTTTTCGGTCTTCCATTCCTACATGCACATGCAAGCCAAAAATTAAATTGCTGCGGGCAGCTTCCTGCAATTCATTTACAATTTGATTATATCGAACATGGTCTGTAATTAATTGTCGTTCCCAATGGCTGAAAGGATGTGTACCCGATGCGCCCATCCAAAAGCCAAGGCTTTCTGCAATTTGAGAAATAGTATGGCGTAACGTTGAAACATCGCGGTACGCTTCATCAGTATCCTGGCAAATATCAGTACCCACCTCTACTACAGCCTGGTGCATTTCAGCCTTTACCTTATCACGTATTATTTTTTGTCCTTCATTCACAATCTTCTGCTCATGACTTTTTAGTTCACGCGTTTGCGGGTCAACCACCATATATTCTTCTTCAATACCAAGTGTAAAATGTTTATAATTCATAGAAACCCCCAACCCCTAAAGGGGAGTAAAACTCCAACCTAAAGAGAGTTTTAATGATTTAAAATTTATTGTTTAATTATTCAAGATATAAAAAATTAATAAACCTGTTTATAAAGTCCCTTTAGGGATTTAGGGTTTCTTTATTCGCACCCGTTCTTACATATTCTCCCCAGGTTAAATTGTCTTTTCCTTCCTCATAAGATTGTGCTTTTTCAATAGCATAATTAGCGGCAGTTTCTACCACCCATGCAAAGTTTTCCTCGCCCACACTATTGCGGTCCGCATCGGGTGCAGGATTACAAAAATCTATTGCATAAGGTACACCATCACGCAGTGCTAATTCAACTGTATTAAAATCATAACCTAAATATTTATTGATGCGTAAAACAATTTGTTCCATCTCTTTTAATTTTTCTTCTGAAGGTTTAAAGCTTGCAGAATAACGTAAATGATGCGGGTTGCGCGGTTCATAAGGCATAATGTGCACATGCTTCCCTCCTATACAATAACAGCGATAATATTCTTCAAACACAATTTCTTCCTGCAGCAACATTACAAGCTGACCGGTTTCTGCATGTTTATCAAAAAAATCTGCCATTGAATTTAGTTTGTAAACATTTTTCCATCCGCCGCCCGCAAATGGTTTCATGTATGCCGGAAATCCAACATAATTAAAAATGCCTTCCCAATCTAAAGGATAAGCAAGGTTTGAAAAAGACTGGTCAGCAGTATCGTGCGGCAAATCTCTTGAAGGAAGAATAACCGTTTTTGGAACAGGCACATTAATTTTTGTTGCGAGACAATTATTAAAAAATTTTTCATCAGCACTCCACCAAAATGGATTATTAATTACAGCCGTTCCTGTGAGTGCAGCATTTTTTAAATATGCGCGATAAAACGGAACGTCCTGGCTAATGCGGTCAATAATCACAGAATATGGCGTTGGTTCGCCCTGCATTACTTTATTTATGTGTACTGCCTCAGCTTGTATGCCGTCAATATTTTTACTGTTTACTCTTTCTATAAATGCCTGCGGAAAAGTTCTTTCCTGTCCGAATAAAATCCCAATCTTTTTCATATATACAGTTTAATTGTTAGTTGAATTGTTTATCATTAAACAGCAAGCTAATTTTAAATTGAAGATAAGGTCTTTAAACTAAAAAAATTGCAGGCACACTTGCGAAAAGAATTAAATAAAAATTTTCTCTTTTTTATATTTGACGTTTTATGAGCGATGTAGTGCAAGCAAAAAATATAATAACAGAAACCCTTACACTCGGTTCTCAATTTTTAGAGCGTGATGTAACTATTGATACTTATTTGCCCGTTAACGTTGCGCATCCTGAGCAAATGGGCTTGCTGCTGATTAATGACGGACAAGATTTGCCAACAATGCCTTTTAATGAAATACTGAATTCACTTTTGCAAGAAAATAAAATTGAACCTGTTTTATGTGTGGGTATTTATTGCGGCGAACACAGAAAGATGGAATATGGTGTTGCCGGCAAACCGGATTATAAAGGTCGCGGTGCTAAAGCCGGCGCTTATACAAAGTTTGTGTTTGATGAATTGTTGCCGAAGATACACGCTGTTTATAATGTGCCTTCGTTTAAAGAAAAATCTTTTGCCGGTTTTTCTTTGGGTGGATTAAGCGCATTGGATATTGTTTGGAATCATCCCGAAGAATTTGCGAATGTGGGTGTATTTAGTGGTTCTTTATGGTGGCGCAGTAAAGGTTATAAAGAAGGTTATGATGATGGAAAACATCGCATCATGCATCAGCAAATTAGAAAAGGAAAATTTTATCCATGGCTGAAATTCTTTTTTGAATGTGGTGCATTAGACGAAAAAGCAGACCGTAATAATAATGGTGTAATTGATGCGATTGATGATACGCTTGATTTAATTAAAGAGCTAAAGCAAAAAGGTTACAACGATAGCAGTATAAAATATCTTGAGCTTGCAGATGGCAAACATGATGTGCCCACATGGGCAAGAGCTTTTCCTGATTTTTTACAATGGGGCTGGGGAAAATAAAGCCCTTAAACTTAGCTGAATATTTATTCATTTAATTTCTTCTAATAAAACTTCATCTGAAACTGTGAGTTTATAAGTAACGCCAATTTTAAGTGCATAGTTTTCTTTCACATGCCCAACAGGAAAATCAAAACAAACAGGATAG
>JAICKT010000457.1 GCA_025927795.1 Parafilimonas sp.
AAACAAACGTGGGAGAGTTGCACATACACTGCGGAAGATGAAAGAGATTTTATAAAAAATTATTTAGGACCAACATTGGCAAAAGATGGATTGAGCACTAAAAAATTAATGTGCTGGGACCATAACCGCGATTTAATTTATCAGCGTGTAAGCACAATTATGGAAGACCCAAATGCTGCAAAATATATTTGGGGAATCGGTTATCACTGGTACG
The DNA here is from genome assembly GCA_025927795.1 of Parafilimonas sp. GTDB lineage: Bacteria > Bacteroidota > Bacteroidia > Chitinophagales > Chitinophagaceae > Parafilimonas. The sequence goes on from JAICKT010000457.1 coordinate 215, forward strand.
AAACATGGACGGGCAGCAATATGGAATTTGATAATGTAGCACGTGTGCATGAAACATTTCCAACAAAAAATTTAGTATTCACAGAAGGGTGCGCCGAAAGATATGACGCAAAGAAAATTAATGACTGGAACTGGGGTGAAAGATATGGTACATCAATGGTGCATGATTTTAACAACGGCACTGTTGCATGGACGGACTGGAATATTCTATTAGATGAAAATGGCGGACCTAATCACGTAGGCAATTTTTGTTTTGCGCCCGTTCATGCAGATACAAAAACCGGCGAACTCACTTACATGAACAGTTATTATTACATCGGGCATTTTTCAAAATTTATTCGCCCGGGTGCGCAAAGAGTTATTGCTTCTTCAAACAGAGATAAATTGCAAACAACTGCATTCATTAATACAAACGGAAAACTGGTTGTTGTTGTATTGAATACTTCAGACGAAAAAATTGATTACAGCTTATGGATTAAAGGTGAAGCTGCACAAGCAACCAGTTTGCCGCATTCTATTGCAACGCTGGTGATTGAATAAAAAATTATTTAAACCAATTATACACTCATAAAATAATTATGAATGATGACATGATTTGCTTGTTGCAACAACTGGCTTCAACCGCAGCATTAATTTTCGTTCTTTAAAAAATAAAATTTTATAAATGTGATCATTAACCAATTAGTTGTTTCTCCTTATATTCTTTCAGGAATTATTTTATTGTTTTCTCACCAAAATAGTGTTATTGGATTGCTTTAAGATTTATTTAAGTTTTATAAGCTTAGTTATAGATGCATGGGTTTTGGTGATTAATATTAACAGATAAATTGTACCTGGTTTCTGTTGGAACAGATTTTGTTTCATACAGCAAAACTATCATCATGAAAAAAGCATTATTTATTCTTGCTGCATGTATTATTTCTCTTTCATCTATAAAAGCACAAAAAGTTGCGGTAGTAACTAATAACAAACCTGGCTGGCATAAAATAGGCGAAACCACAGCAGATTTTAAAACTGATAAAGATGTTATAAAAATTTGGGGCGACGACAGGTTTAAATCTCTGCGGATTAAAGCAACAGATGCACCTGTACATATTGAAAGTTTGACGGTTGTTTACCAGGATGGTGAACCGGAAAGCATTCCTGTGCGCTATGATTTTAAGCAAGGCACAGAAAGCAGAAATATTGATTTGAAAGGATACGAACGCAAGATTAAAGAAGTTGATTTTGTATATCGCACTGTTCCAAATTATAAAGTGGATAAAGCACACATAGAAATTTGGGGATTGAAATAAGCAAACTAAATTTTAAGCGCACGATTTGTTTCGTGCGCTTTTTAGTTTACACTTAAAAATTTATTCAGTTAATTTAACTGTCTCTTATAAAGTTGTATTGCGTTTTGAAACCCAAGATAAATTGCATCACATATTAAAGCGTGGCCAATACTTACTTCATCAATCCATGAAATTTTTTTTATGAGATAATTAAGATTGTGCAAATCAAGATCATGACCCGCATTAATACCAATATTTAATTCTTTAGCAACAGTTGCTGCAGCTTTGTAAGGATTAATAGCTTCTTCTTTATTTGTTTTATATCTATTCGCATAAGCTTCTGTATATAATTCTATGCGATCGGTGCCGGTTTCTTTTGCACCTTTCACCATTTCAATATCAGGATCAACAAAAATGGATGTGCGAATGCCAGCATTTTTAAAAACAGCAACTATATCTTTTAAATAATTTTTATGTTCTATGGTATTCCATCCATGATTACTGGTAATTTGATTTAACGCATCAGGAACCAATGTTACTTGCTGTGGTTTTACTTCTAAAACCAAATCAACAAATTTTTGTTCAATAGAATTTCCTTCAATATTAAATTCTGTTGTGATAATCTTTTTTAAGTCACGCACATCCTGGTAACGTATATGCCTTTCGTCGGGTCTTGGGTGAACGGTTATTCCATCTGCGCCAAAATTTTGTGCATCAATTGCAGCTTTTATTATATCAGGATTATTTCCGCCGCGACTGTTTCGCAATGTTGCAAGCTTATTAATATTAACGCTTAACTTAGTCATGTTTCAAAGTTATGAAACGTTGTTATTTGCATACAGCATTTAATTAAAGTTAAAGCCTCATGATATACTTTATGAAACTGAATGTTTTACATTTTTCATTTTTTGTTTTGCCTTTATTTCTTCAATGTAACACGATAACGCGTTCAAAAAATCATCACAAATTATTAAAGCAATCTGATAACAAATGAATTTGGTGTTTTAAATACTTCACCCCCATTAATGCAGGAATTAATGCAGCAGATTTTAAATGCTAATATGGATTATGCAATCTTTTATAGTGGCAATGGTGCCGGTGGTTCAATTGCTCTGCAAAAATGGTAACGGCTCTTTAAGACAAACAGGCGAAGCTGTTCGTGATTTTATTAAGAAGAATTTCGAGTGAATGAATTTTAAAATTGGAATGATACTTCAGCCATTACATTAAAAGGCTTACCCGGCCATTTATTTACATTATTATAGCCGCCTTCAAAATAAATTTTATTAAACACGTTATTGAAATTACAGTTGAAATTTAATTTCCTGTAATTATAACCAACGCCTGCATTAAAAATACAATAACCGGGCAAAATAAGTGATGTATAAGTATTACGGTTACTCACATGCGAATGCCCGGCAGCTATTTTAAAATTTTTCAATACACCTTTATTAAAACGATATTTTAGCCATGAACCGCTAATGTTTTTAGGCGCGTTTGCTTCTACTTTACCAACTTCTGCAGGATTGTTACCGGAAATAATTTTTGTAATATCATACGCATACGAAACAGCAACGCTTAAGTTAGAATTGATGTTACCATTTGTTTCTACTTCAAAACCTTTAGAAGCATCTGAACCCGCCTGTATGCTTCTGTCAGGATTGGAAGGATCATTTGCATTTACCAAAACGTTGGTTTGTTTTATTTTGAATACGGCAATTGACGCATACAATCTTTTCTTAAAAAAATCTGCTTTTAATCCTGTTTCATAAAGCTGGCTGTAAATAGGTTTAAACGGT
>JAICKT010000030.1 GCA_025927795.1 Parafilimonas sp.
CCCTAAAGGGAATTATTTAAAACTGAAGAAGTTGAAAAGCGAAAGAATACATATAAAAGTTGATTTATACGGCTCCCCTTCAGGGGTTGGGGGCGTACTTGGGCGCATTTCTTTTGCATTGAAGAAAGGAAATCATTTATTAATTACAGGTGCTTCAGGAAGCGGAAAAACAACTTTGGCAAAAGTGCTTGCCAATAAAATTTTTTATAAAGGTTCGGTTGAGTTCAGCATTAATCAGCCTAAAATAATTTATGTTGAACAACATTATTATTTTAAAACACTTTCCAACACCAACGATTTTTATTACCAGCAACGCTACAATAGTTTCGATAGCAACGATGCCCAAACTGTTTTTGAAGAATTACAAAAAATTTCAACTGATAAAAATGCAATAGATGCTTTATTAAATCAGTTGAGCTTAATGCATCGGAGGTATGATTCTTTGCTTCATCTTTCAAGCGGTGAACACAAAAGGTTTCAGTTAATAAAAGCATTTCTTCAGGATGCGGATGTTTACATTTTTGATAGCCCGTTTACAGGGCTTGACATAAACAGCCGCAAAACTTTACGTAAGCTTATTGATGCTAAAGCAGCTTCATCAACCATAATTATTATTGCTGATATTGAAGATGCGCCGTCATGCATAACACATGTTGCAGAACTTGAAAATGGTAAATTGAAAAGTTTTGAAAGTATTAAAAATTATAAACAACATTCAGCCTTAAGCATTAAACAATCAACAATCAATATTCAACACTCAATATTCAATGGAGAAATTCCGTTGCAAAAAAATGATGACACATTTGATGTTGCTGTAAGGTTGGAGAATGTTTCTGTTGCTTATGGCGATAAAGCGATTCTTTCAAATATCAACTGGCAAATTAATCGTGGAGAAAGATGGTTGTTAAAAGGTGTGAATGGTGCAGGTAAATCAACCTTAATTAGTTTAATAACCGGCGACCATCCGCAGGCTTATGCGAACAAAGTTTTTTTGTTTGATAAAAAGCGCGGCAGCGGTGAAAGCATTTGGGACATCAAGAAAAAAATTGGTTTTGTTTCACCTGAATTGCATTGGTATTTTGATAAAACAATTTCAGTGTACAACACTATCGCATCAGGTTTTTTTGATACGATTGGTGTATATAAAAAACTGAACGAATCACAACATGCAGTTGTTCAGCAATGGTTATCATTTTTAAATCTTACATCAAAATCTCAATTCAGTTTAGCAACGCTTTCAACAAGTCAGCAACGTTTGGCATTGTTGGCAAGAGCATTGGTAAAAAATCCATCATTATTAATTCTTGATGAACCTTGCCAGGGTTTGGATGACAAGCAGGTAAAAGATTTTGTTGCGCTGGTTGATGCGTTATGCACACGATCAAACAAAACATTAATTTATGTGAGTCATTACGAAAATGAAATTCCGAAATGTATAAGCAAGATTTTATTATTGGAAGGTGACGATGAAAAAAAATATTCAATAAACATAAAAAATACAACTGCATTAGCAGTATAAAAACTCCCCTTTAGGGGATGGGGGCTATATGATTAAAAACATAACAGTTATAGAAGGTGATGGAATTGGTCCGGAAGTAACGCGGCAATCAGTGAAAGTGCTGAATTCGATTGCGGCACAATTCAATCATCATTTTAATTATACATATAGATTAATGGGTGCAATAGCGATTGATAAAACGGGTAATCCTTTGCCGGATGAAACAATTGAAACATGTTTAAACAGTGATGCAATTTTGTTTGGTGCAATTGGTCATCCAAAATATGATAATGACCCAACGGCAAAAGTTCGACCTGAACAAGGTTTGCTGAAGTTGAGAAAATCATTACAGCTATTTGGAAACATTCGGCCGATAAATACTTATCCTTCTTTGCAACATCTTTCACCGTTAAAAGCAGAAAAGCTCGAAGGCGTTGATTTTATCATCTTTCGTGAATTAACCGGCGGTATTTATTTCGGTAAAAAGGAATTAAGTGAAGATGGCAATAGTGCAAGTGATGATTGTGTTTACACTAAGGAGGAAATTGAACGTGTTGCACATCTTGCATTTCATTTCGCACAAAAACCAGAACGCAGAAAAAAATTAACGCTGGTTGATAAAGCGAATGTGCTGGAAACATCAAGGCTTTGGAGAAAAGTTGTACAGGAAGTTGCTAAACAATATAGTGATGTTGCGGTTGATTATATGTTTGTTGATAATGCTGCCATGCAAATAATGTTGAATCCAAAACAGTTTGATGTTGTGCTTACAGAAAATATGTTTGGCGATATTATTAGCGATGAAGCAAGTGTGTTAAGTGGTTCGCTGGGTTTATTACCGTCTGCATCAGTTGGAACAGGAACTGTTTTATTTGAGCCAATTCATGGTTCTTATCCCCAGGCTGCAGGAAAAGATATTGCCAATCCGTTGGGTTCTATTTTATCTGCGGCTATGATGTTGGAATATTTTGGGTTAACAGAAGAAACAGCATTGGTTCGTAATGCCGTAAAATGGACTTTGGAAAATGGATTTGTTTCGAAAGATATTGATGCTATCAACTTTTATTTTACATCAACGATTGGCGATTTAATCAGCGATTATATAAGAAGTACTAATCATGAGCGCATTAACAAAGAAAATATCCAGATAAGAAAATCAACAATAATCTAAACCTGGATTTGGATAGATTAAAAAGATTTAAAGAAAATAAGATGAGTGAATTAAACAAGTATAGCAAAACGGTTACGCAGGATGAAACGCAACCTGCAGCAAAGGCAATGTATTACGCCATTGGTTTTAAAGAAGAAGATTTTAAAAAAGCGCAGGTTGGTGTTGTAAGCATGGGTTGGGATGGAAACCCCTGCAACATGCACCTGAACGATCTCGCAACAAGTGTAAAAGAAAGTATTAATAAAGTTGATGGTTTATTGGGTTTGCGTTTTTATACAATTGGTGTGAGTGATGGAATAAGTATGGGCACTGATGGTATGCGTTATAGTTTAGTGAGCCGCGATGTAATTGCCGATAGCATCGAAACAAATGCAGGAGCACAATATTATGATGCAATTGTTGCGATTCCCGGCTGCGATAAAAATATGCCGGGTTGTATAATGGCAATGGGCAGATTAAATCGTCCGTCAATTATGTTGTATGGCGGAACGATTGCACCTGGCCATTATAACGGGCAAGAGTTAAACATTGTGTCAACATTCGAAGCGTTAGGACAAAAGATAATGGGCAATCTCGATGAAAATACTTTTAAAGAAATTATTCGCAATGCGTGCCCTGGTGCAGGAGCATGTGGCGGCATGTACACAGCCAATACAATGGCAAGTGCAATTGAAGCTTTGGGTATGAGTTTGCCAAATTCATCAAGCAATCCCGCGTTGAGTGAAGACAAACAAAAAGAATGTGCAGCGGTTGGCGAAGCAATAAAATTGTTGCTGGAAAAAGATATCAAGCCAAAAGATATTATGACACGTGAAGCATTTGAAAATGCAATTACAGTTGTAATGGTTTTGGGTGGAAGCACAAACGCCGTGTTGCATTTGATTGCAATGGCAAGAAGTGTTGATATTGATTTAACGATTGATGATTTTCAAAACATCAGTAATAAAGTTCCGATGCTTGCAGACTTTAAGCCAAGCGGAAAATATTTGATGGAAGATTTACATAAATACGGCGGTGTGCCTGCAGTGATGAAATATTTATTAAGCAAAGGAATGTTGCATGGTGATTGTTTAACTGTAACAGGAAAAATAGTTTCAGAAAATTTAAAAGATGCGCCAGATCTTGATTTTAGAAAGCAGGATATTTTAATGCCGCTTGAAAACCCAATTAAAGCAACAGGTCATTTACAAATTTTATATGGCAATCTCGCCGAAGGTGGAAGTGTTGCCAAAATCACCGGCAAAGAAGGCGAACGTTTTGAAGGAACAGCAAGAGTGTTTGATGGCGAAGCGCATTTTCTTGAAGCCATTCAAAATAAAAAAGTTCATGCAGGTGATGTTGCGGTTATAAGAAATATTGGCCCGAAAGGCGCACCGGGCATGCCCGAAATGTTGAAACCAACTGGTGCATTAATTGGCGCTGGTTTAGGCAAATCTGTTGCATTGATTACTGATGGCAGGTTTAGTGGTGGCACGCATGGTTTTGTGGTTGGACATATAACACCTGAAGCGCATGAGGGAGGTTTAATTGCTTTGGTGAAAGACAATGATATTATTGAAATTGATGCCATCAACAACAAGCTTACATTAAAAGTAAGTGAAGAAGAAATTGCAAATCGCAGAACTGCATGGAAACAGCCTGCCCCAAAAGCAACGAAAGGAATTTTATATAAATATGCAAGAGTTGTAAAAACAGCAAGCGAAGGTTGCGTAACGGATGAAGAATAGTCTGAACCGGAATTTATGGGATTTTAAGATTAGAGGATTATGAAGAAGGATTTTGTGTTACCAGCAGTTGTATTTCATCGCATCACGGTTGTGTCACTCAGTTATACTGCAGAACAGATATGAGCAAAAAATAAATCGAATTTTAAACCAATGCAAATAATTCGAAGCATACAAAACAGAATTTATGAAATACGCGGAAAACGTGTTATGCTCCATTTTGATTTAGCAGATTTATATGAAGTTGAAACAAGAATTTTTAAATCAGGCAGTGAAACGAAACATAAAACGTTTTCCAAAAGAAGAATAGGTGAACATGATGCGCAACTTAACCAGATTTATGATGCAATGGAAAATCTGCTAGATGAAAAAGCATCACAACGTAAGTGGAATGAACGAGAAAGAATAGGATATAAATAAATTATAAATCCATTAACCAACAATCAAGGTTCGGACAAATGACAAAGCAATATTTTAAAGAAATAGCAGAATACAATTTATGGGCAAATACAATTGTTTGCAGTTGGCTTGAACAGATTAATGATGAACAATGGAACAAGGAAATCATTAGCAGTTTTAATAGTATTCAGGAAACGGTATTACATATTATAAGTGCAGAAAAAGCATGGATTGAAAGATTCAGAAAAAATCCACAAATAGTTTGGATACAATCTTCATTCAAAGGCACAAAAGAAGAGCATATAAAACTTTGGAAAGAAACTTCTGAAGAATTCAAATCAATTGTTGATGCATTTGATGAAAATAATTTAAACACAAATCTTGATTTTAAAAGATTGAATGGCGATGCTTATTCAATGCCATATTACCAGTTGTTTGCACATGTCGTCAATCATGCAACTTATCACCGCGGCCAGCTGGTGACAATGTTGCGACAGTCAGGCTTCACAAATATTAGTGCAACTGATATTTTGGGAGTTTATAGAAGATGAATCATTTATTACAACAATCAACAAAATTTAACCTTAGTTGATTAATAAAATAAAAATTGTGTTATGGAAACACTTGAGTTAGAAAAAGAAAAAATCGCAAAAACTAAAACTGAAAATATTAGTGGAAGCGAGGCTGTAATGAGAGCTTTAATTGCAGAAGAAGTTGAAACAATTTTTGGTTATCCTGGTGGTGCTATCATGCCTATTTATGATGCATTGTATGATCATCACGATCAACTTGACCATATTCTCGTTCGTCATGAACAGGGCGCAATACACGCAGCGCAAGGCTTTGCGAGAACAAGCGGCAAAACAGGCGTTGTGTTTGCAACAAGCGGCCCCGGTGCAACAAATTTAGTTACCGGTTTGGCTGATGCTATGATTGATTCAACGCCGGTTGTTTGCATAACGGGTCAGGTATTTGCGCACTTGTTGGGCACTGATGCTTTCCAGGAAACAGATGTGATTAATATTACAACGCCTGTTACAAAATGGAATTACCAGGTTACCGATGCAACCGAAATCCCTTCTGCCTTAGCAAAAGCATTTTATATAGCTGCAAGCGGAAGACCGGGACCGGTATTGATTGATATTACTAAAAATGCACAGATACAAAAATTTGATTTTGCAGGGTATAAAAAATCTGACCATATCAGAAGTTATCGCCCCAAACCAATCATTCGCAAAGAATATATTGAAGAGGCTGCGAAGCTTATTAATGAAGCAAAAAGGCCATTTGTAATTTTTGGACAGGGTATTATTCTCGGTAATGCAGAAAAAGAATTCAAACAATTTATTGAAAAAGGCGGCTTGCCTGCTGCATGGACGATACTTGGTTTGAGTGCTTTGTCAACGGAACATCCATTAAATGTTGGCATGCTGGGTATGCATGGAAATTATGGCCCGAATGTATTGACAAATGAATGCGATGTATTGATTGCAATTGGTATGCGATTCGATGACCGTGTTACCGGTCGTTTGGATAAATATGCAAAACAGGCAAAAATTATACATCTCGATATTGACCCTGCAGAGATTGATAAGAATGTGAAAACAACAGTTCCTGTTTGGGGCGATTGTAAAGAAACACTTCCACTGCTTACAGAATTGATTACAAAAAAAACGCACACTGAATGGTTGCAAAAATTTAAAGATTACAAAAAAGAGGAAGAAGAAATATGTATCAACAAAGAAATGCATCCTTCAACAGAAGAAATGAGCATGGCCGAGGTGATTGATGTGTTGAATGAATTAACAAATGGCGACGCTGTTATAGTTACGGATGTTGGTCAGCATCAAATGGTAGCTTGTCGTTATGCAAAATTTAATCAATCAAAAAGTAATGTAACATCAGGCGGTTTGGGCACAATGGGTTTTGCTTTGCCGGCAGCTATCGGTGCAAAATTTGGTGCACCTGAAAGAACAGTTATTGCTATTGCAGGCGATGGTGGTATTCAAATGACGATACAGGAACTGGGTACTATTATGCAGAGTGATGTGGACGTAAAAATTCTTATTCTCAATAATCATTTCCTTGGTATGGTTCGCCAGTGGCAGGAGCTTTTTAATGATAAACGTTATTCATTTGTAAACATCACAAGCCCAAATTATGTGCAGGTTGCAAAAGGCTACAATATAGATGGTCAAAGCGTTTCAGATAGAAAAAATTTAAAAGCCGCATTGGAAACTATGCTCAACCATAAAGGCGCTTATTTGCTTGAAGTAATTGTTGGAAAAGAAAATAATGTATTTCCAATGGTGCCGCAAGGTTGCAGCGTTGCAGAAATAAGATTGAAATAAAAACCCTAAATCCCTAAAGGGACTTAAAAAATAAATTATGAACGAGATTAAAAATAATAAGAATGCAACCCACTCCCCTTTAGGGGTTGGGGGTAAACAGGAGTTCACAATAACAGTTTACACAGAAAACCAGATTGGTTTGCTGAATCGTATTGCAATTATTTTCACAAGAAGAAAGATAAATATTGATAGTTTAAACACTTCACCAACAGAAGTGGAAAGCGTGCATCGCTTTACAATTGTAATTAACGAAACGGAAGAAGTAGTACACAAGCTTTGCCGGCAAATTGAAAAACAGGTAGAAGTGTTAAAAGCATATTACAATACAAACGAAGAACTTGTTTGGCAGGAAATGGCTTTATATAAAGTGCCGACAGATGTAATTGCTGAAAAAGTAAAAGTTGAAAGATTGTTGCGTGAAAAAGGTGCACGTGTTGTTGTGATAAGAAAAGATTACACGGTGTTTGAAACAAGTGGTCATCGGGAAGAAATTGACACGCTTACAAAAACTTTGGAACCTTTTGGATTGATTGAATTTGTGCGCACAGCACGTATTGCAATCATCAAAGACAGCAAAGGGTTTCATGAAAAATTAAAAGAGTTTGAAGAATCGCAACCACCTGAAGAATTAGTGGAAAATGAGTTTTTAAATAAACAGGACGAAGTGTTTAGCATGTAAAGTTTCACTTGATGTGGGTGAATAAAAGATTATTGGCTTATTATGACAGTTCAAAAAGTAATTCCGGTTTTAAGAATTTTTGATTACGACAAAGCAGTTGAATTTTATGTTGGCTGGCTTGGATTTAAAATTAATTGGGAACATCATTTTGAAGAAAACACACCTGTATATATGGAAGTTAAAAAAGATGAAATCATCTTTCATTTAAGCGAGCATCACGGCGATGGAACACCGGGCACACATGTGTTTATCTGGTGTGATGGTGTGAAAGATTATCATACTGAACTTATCAATAAAAAATATAAATACAATAGGCCGGGCATTGAAGAAACTTTTTATAGCGCATTAGCTTTTACCGTAAATGACCCTTTCAACAATAAAATTATATTCAGCGAAAAATTACCTTAACATAAAGAACAATAACATTTTCAAATCATCAAATTCACAAATTAAAAAATGGCAAAACTAAATTTCGGCGGCGTGGAAGAAAACGTAGTAACACGCGAAGAGTTTCCACTCAGCAAAGCACAAGAGGTTTTAAAGAATGAAACTGTAGCAGTAATTGGTTATGGCGTGCAGGGACCTGGGCAGGCATTGAATCAACGTGATAATGGCATTAATGTAATTGTTGGTCAAAGAAAAAATTCTAAAACTTGGGACAAAGCTGTGAATGATGGATTTGTTGAAGGAGAAACATTGTTTGAAATTGAAGAAGCATTAAAACGCGGAACTATTATTTGTTATTTGTTGAGTGATGCTGCGCAAATTCAATTGTGGCCAACTGTAAAAAAACATTTAACGGCAGGCAAAGCATTATATTTTTCTCATGGCTTTGGAATAACATTTAATGAACAAACGGGAATTATTCCGCCAAAAGATGTGGATGTGTTTTTGGTTGCACCAAAAGGTTCCGGCACATCATTAAGAAGAATGTTTTTGCAAGGTCGCGGCTTAAATAGTTCTTATGCTATTTACCAGGATGCAACAGGCAAAGCAAAAGACCGGGTAATTGCATTGGGCATTGCAGTTGGCAGTGGCTATCTTTTTGAAACAGATTTTAGGAAAGAAGTTTATAGTGATTTAACCGGTGAACGCGGCACATTAATGGGTGCAATACAAGGCATCTTTGCAGCACAATATCAAGTATTAAGAGATAAAGGTCATTCACCTTCGGAAGCATTTAATGAAACAGTTGAAGAACTCACACAAAGTTTAATGCCACTCGTTGCAGAAAATGGAATGGATTGGATGTATGCGAATTGTTCAACAACTGCGCAACGTGGTGCACTCGATTGGTGGAAACGTTTTCGCGATGCAACAGCGCCGGTGTTCAAAGAATTATATGAAAGTGTTGCTGCAGGAAAAGAAAGTCAGCGTTCAATTGATTCAAATTCTCAACCAGATTATCGCGAAAAATTAAATGAAGAATTAAGAGAATTGCGCGAAAGTGAAATGTGGCAGGCAGGTAAAGTAGTAAGAAGTTTAAGACCTGAAAATCAGAATATATAATCTTGTTTAATGCAAGCAAAAAAGCCTGTAAAAGAAAAACATCCAACTGTTACAGTTGAACGAGGTTGGAAGGATTACATGGGTGAATGTTTATTAATTGTTTTCAGTGTGTTGCTGGCTTTAGGTCTTACAGAATATTTCAATGGTCTTCACGAAAAAAAACAGGCATACGAAATATTGCATCAATTAAAAGAAGAATTAATAGCAAACAAAAAAAATGCGGCAGTGCAATATGCATACCATTTGCAGGTGTTTAAGCGTATTGATTCCGCAAAAAACAACCCGGTATTTGCAAAACAATTTTTGGATAGTGGTAAGGTACATCTTGCCGTTCTTATGCCTGAAGGTGCATTGTATAAAGATTTGAACGAAGTAGCATGGCAACAGGCAAAACAAAATGACGTTTTTAAATATCTTGATTTTTCTACCTATAGTTTGCTTACTGATATTTACAACAACCAGGAGCGCTATTTAAATTTAGAGCCAAGTCTTGCAAATCTTCTCGTCAACTATCAATCAAGAGATGCGGCTAATATACAAACAACATTAACGCTGATTCACGATGTATTGTTTGCATGGATTGTTGAAAGAACACCGCGTCTTATAAATCAATATCAAAAAGCAATAAATATTTTAAGCAAATATTAATATGAGCACAATAACCGGTACAAAACACACATTTGATTTTACTGCCGCTGCACAACGTTTAAAAAATGTTGTAATAAAAACGCCTCTGCAATTAAATAATAATCTTTCGCGCAAATACAAATGCAATGTGTATTTAAAACGTGAAGATTTGCAGGTGGTGCGTTCGTATAAAATTCGCGGCGCTTACAATTTAATGAAGAGTTTGCCGCAAGAACAATTACAAAAAGGTGTTGTATGCGCAAGTGCAGGCAATCATGCGCAGGGTTTTGCATACAGTTGCAAAAAATTAAATGTGCACGGCGTTGTGTTTATGCCTGTCATCACACCCAATCAAAAAATTAATCAAACAAAGATGTTTGGTGATGATAAAATTGAAATAAAACTGATTGGTGATAACTATGATGAATGTGCTGCCGCTGCAAAAGAATTTACAAAAGCAAACAACATGACTTTTGTGCCACCTTTTGATGATTGCCGCATAATTGAAGGACAAGCAACAGTAGGTGTTGAAATATTAGAACAGTTTTCTCATCTCTCTTCTTCAAACAACGGAAGTGCTGCCGGAGGCGGCATTGATTACTTATTTCTTCCGGTGGGTGGTGGCGGGCTTGCATCGGGTGTTGGTTCTTATTTTAAAACCTATTCACCCAAAACAAAAGTTATTGCCGTTGAACCTGAAGGCGCACCATCTATGTTTGAAGCTTTCAAAGCAGACAAACCTGTTACACTTAAAACCATCGATACATTTGTTGACGGTGCTTCTGTTAAGCGCACCGGCGATTTAACTTTTTCAATTTGTAAAAATGTGCTGGATGATTTGCATCTTGTACCGGAAGGAAAAGTTTGTTCAACTATTTTAAAACTATATACTGAAAATGCCATTGTTGCTGAGCCCGCAGGTGCATTAACGGTTAGTGCGCTGGAAGATTTTGCGGATGAAATAAAAGAAAAAAATGTTGTATGTATTGTGAGTGGCGGTAACAATGATATTGACCGTATGCAGGAAATAAAGGAACGCTCATTACAATATGAAGGGTTAAAACATTATTTTCTTATTCGCTTTGCGCAACGTCCCGGAGCATTAAAAGAATTTGTAAATAATGTACTCGGACCAGATGATGATATTACGCGCTTTGAATACATTCAAAAACATAATAAAGAAACAGGACCGGCATTAGTTGGAATTGAATTAAAAAGAAAAAAAGATTATGATGCGCTGCTGCATAATCTTAAAAAATCTCACATCAGCTATACAGAGTTGAAAAAAGATGATGATATGTTTGGATATGTTGTATAGATTCTTGTGCATTGAAGAAATTATTTATGAACAAACATCATCTGCTAAAGATGATGTTTTTAATTTGAGGCTACTGAAATGAAAACGCTTTAAATCATTTGTAGTTTACTGTATATAAAAACAATAAACCCATAAATTTGGCCGCTTTGGTATAAAGAAATTATTGCAATGAATGAAAAGCTGCGGCAACTGGCACAAATTTTAGAGGGAGAATTTTATACTGATGATGCAATGCGCATACTTTATGCAACGGATGCATCTGCATATCGCGAAATGCCGTTGGCTGTTGCTGTTCCAAAATCAATTGATGATATAAAAAAATTAATTGCATTCGCGCATCAAAATAAAACTTCACTTATTCCAAGAACAGCAGGCACTTCACTTGCAGGACAAGTTGTTGGCAACGGAATTATTGTTGATGTCTCAAAATACTTTACAAAAATTCTTGAATTAAATCCGGATGAAAAATGGGTGCGTGTGCAACCCGGCGTTATTCGTGATGAGCTAAACATGTTTTTAAAACCGCATGGTTTTATGTTCGGTCCCGAAACATCAACTGCAAACCGCGCAATGATTGGCGGCATGGTAGGTAATAATTCCTGCGGTTCAAATTCTGTTGTGTATCGCAGCACACGCGAACATCTGTTAGAAGTAAAAGCAATCTTAAGCGATGGCAACGAAACAGAATTTAAAGCATTAAATATTGATGAGTTTCATGCAAAGTGTGAAGGCGATTCGCTTGAATCAAATATTTATAAAAATATCCGCAGCTTATTAAGCAATTATGAAAATCAACAGGAGATAAAAAAACAATTTCCAAAGCAAACAGTTGAAAGAAGAAACACAGGTTATGCAGTTGATATTTTATTAAATACTGCGCCTTTTAATGTTGGTGCGCATGATTTTAATTTTTGTAAACTCATTGCCGGCTCTGAAGGAACACTTGCATTTATTATTGAAATAAAATTAAATGTTGTTCCGCTGCCGCCAAAAGAAACAGGTTTGTTGTGTGTGCATTTTAATACGATTGATGAATCGTTGCGTGCAAATTTGATTGCGTTAAAATATCATCCAACAGCAAGCGAACTAATTGACCATTTTATTCTCGAATGCACGAAGGATAATATCGAGCAAAGAAAGAATCGCTTTTTTGTACAGGGTGAGCCGGCAGCAATTCTCGTAATTGAATTTAAAAAAGATTCGCCTGAAGAAATTACCGCTATTGCAAAACAAGTGGAAGATGAAATGAAGGCTGCAGGTTTGGGTTATTATTTTCCGTTGTTGTTTGGTAACGATACAGTAAAAATATGGTCGCTGCGTAAAGCAGGCTTGGGATTGCTTGGAAATATTCCGGGAGATGATAAAGCTGTGCCGGTGATTGAAGACACCGCTGTTGATGTGTATGATTTGCCGGCTTACATTGCTGAGTTCAACCTCATTCTAAAAAAATACGGGTTGTATTCTGTGCATTATGCGCATGCAGGAAGCGGAGAAATTCATTTGCGACCTATCATCAATTTAAAAACAAAAGAAGGCAACGCGTTATTCAGAAAGATTGCAGAAGAAATTGCAACGCTTGTAAAAAAATATAATGGTTCATTAAGCGGTGAACATGGTGATGGAAGATTACGTGGTGAGTTTATAAAGCAAATGATTGGTGAAAAAAATTATGAACTGCTAAAACAAATTAAGCAAGCGTGGGACCCGCAACATATTTTTAATCCGAATAAGATTGTTGATACGCCTTCAATGAATACGATGCTGCGTTATACACCGGGGCAGCAAACACCAAAGTTTAAAACTGTTTTTCGCTACTATAACCAGGATGTTTTGCAACACGCGGAACAATGTAACGGCACCGGCGATTGCAGGAAAACACATTTGAGTGGCGGTACAATGTGCCCTTCATTCATGGCAACACGCAATGAAAAAGATACAACCCGAGCAAGAGCAAATGTGCTGCGCGAATTTTTAACACGTTCTGATAAACCCAACCGCTTTAATCATGAAGAGATTTATGAAGTAATGGATTTGTGTTTGAGTTGCAAAGGTTGTAAATCTGAATGCCCGAGCAATGTTGATATGGCTAAATTGAAAGCAGAATTTTTACAGCAGTACTATGATGCGAATGGTGTGCCGTTCAGGGCAAAACTGATTGCCAACTTTACCAATTCTGCAAAGCTTGCAGCACTCATGCCGGGCATGTACAATTTTGTTGTGAAGAATAAAGGCACGAGCAAGGTGATTAAAAAATTATCAGGCTTTGCGAAAGAGCGTTCAATGCCAACAGTGCATACAACAACGCTGAAAAAATGGTATAAGAAAAGGCAGAAGGCAGAGGGCAAAAGACAGAAGGTGGTTCATCTTTTTTGCGATGAGTTTACGAATTACAACGATACAGAAATTGGCATCAAAGCTGTTTTATTGTTAGAGAAATTAGGTTATGAAGTAATTATTCCTGAACATGAAGAAAGCAGCAGAACATGGCTTTCAAAAGGCTTGCTTCGTGATGCAAAAAAAATCATTAATAAAAATATTGTTGCTTTAAAAGATTTGGTTACTGAAGACAAACCTTTAATCGGTGTTGAACCTTCCGCTATTCTTACATTTCGTGATGAATATATTGACCTTGCTGATGACGATTTATTTGATGCAGCAAAATCGCTTTCTCAAAACGTTTTTACAATCGAAGAATTTATTGCGAAAGAAATTGATAAAGGAAATATTACTGCATCTCAATTTAAAAACCATAAGCGAAATATTAAACTGCATGGTCATTGTCAGCAAAAAGCATTATCATCTGTTACTCCTACAGTAAAAATTTTATCATTACCTGAAAATTATTCTGTTGAAACAATTCCATCCGGTTGTTGCGGAATGGCTGGTTCTTTTGGCTATGAAAAAGAGCATTATGAAATTTCTATGAAGATTGGTGAACTGGTTTTATTTCCTGCTGTTCGAAAACAATCAGAAGAAACAATTATTGCAGCGCCGGGCACCAGTTGCCGTCATCAGATAAAAGACGGAACAGGAAAAATTGCAAAGCACCCTGTTGAAATTTTATATGAAGCATTGGTTTGATGAAAAATTAATTATACAAATTAGGATAAGAATATCACCGCTTCGCGGTTATCTTTTATAAATATGATTTCTATCTATAATTATGACAGTCCTTTGGGCTTAGATTAAACCACGGAGTGGTGAAACTTTTATAAACCACATGAGCGAATATCAAGTGAACCCTGAAAGGGTGATATTGATTAAACCAATAAAATTAGCTTGACTTACTCCCGAACTCATATTAACATAGCAAGTTTCGGGTTTTATAACGGAAGCTATCAAAATAAATTTGCGTTATAAAATTGAAGAAATGAAAACACAGGAAATAATTAATTACAACCGCATTGCTGAAGCGATAGGTTACATCACACATAATTTTAAAGCGCAACCGAATTTAGATGAGGTTGCAGAAAAAATACATGTAAGCCCGTTTCATTTTCAACGCATGTTTACAGATTGGGCAGGTGTAAGTCCGAAGAAATTTTTAGAATACATCAGCATTGAACATGCAAAAGGTATTTTGAAAAATAAACAGGCAACTTTATTTGATGCAGCTTTTGAAACAGGACTTTCCGGCACCGGACGTTTGCACGATTTGTTTATTAATATTGAAGGTATGACACCGGGTGAATACAAAAACGGCGGCGAAAATTTATCCATCAATTATAGTTATGCAGAAAGCCCGTTTGGCAACATACTCGTGGCATCAACTGCAAAAGGCATTTGTTATATGGCATTTGCTGATGACGAAAAAGAAGCGCTGCATGATTTACAAAAACATTTTCCTAACGCGCAGTTAAGACAAATGGTTGATATGATTCAGCAAAATGCATTGTACATTTTTACACACGACTGGAGCAAGCTGAATAAAATAAAACTGCATTTAAAGGGAACAGATTTTCAACTGAAGGTTTGGGAAACGCTTTTAAAAATTCCGATGGGGCGCTTATCAACTTATGGAACTATTGCAAAACAAATAAATATTGCCGGCGCTTCAAGAGCCGTTGGTACTGCAATTGGCAGTAACCCTGTTGCGTTTTTAATTCCATGTCATCGCGTTATTCAATCAACGGGAATTGTTGGCGGCTATCATTGGGGAAGCACCCGTAAAACTGCGATGATTGGTTGGGAAGCAGCAAAAGCAAGTTGATGTAATGATAGCGCATACAGATATAGATGCAACAACACTTCGCAGAAAAATAAAACGGCACGAAATAAATTTTGGCGGCAATAAACAATTGAAAATTTATGGAACGCTGCAATGCAAATCTGGCAAACGAATGAAGAAGGAAAATCGTGTTTTTTTTATTTCGGAAAGAGAAGCAGTAAAGATGGGTTATCGTCCATGCGGACATTGCATGAAAAATAAATACAATAGATGGAAGAATAAAAAAGAGCAGGTTAATTAACTACTCTTTTTTATATAATGATTCAATTAGTGATTAAGTTATCCAAAATTATTTTCATCCGCACTCGGACCATAACTGCCGGGAATTGGAATATCCAACAATCTTAAATAAACACCTAATTGTGCACGATGATGTATTTGCTGGCTAAGCGACATTCTTATAATATCAATTTTTGGGTCGCAGCTATAAATGGTTGAGCCGTTTCTTAACGTCCATGGTTTGTTTAACTGTTTTTCATTTTCGGGAATTAGCTGTGACAAACCATCATTATATCTTTTTTCAAAAAACTCCATTAATTGTTTGTTGGTTTTGATATCCGGACTTTCGTAAGGCTGCGCAAAATCAATTTCATCTGTTGTAAAAGTCATGTGAATCCAGCCCGGCAAATCTGCAATATGCGTGGTAAGCCGTTTCATGTTCATGCTTTTTACATGCGGTGCATAATCAAACTTATCATCGGGAACACGTGAAAGCATTTTGCGTGTGGTAGCGCCTTCTTCAATAAATTGTTGCTTAAGAAATTCAATGAATGTCATGGTAAATTATTTTATATCACAAAACAACAACCATGTTGTGTCAACCCTATGTCAGCAGCATTTGTGTTTTTTCCACTTTTTTCAAAATATTTTCTGCAATGGAAATAACCATATCATTTAACTCAACAGGCTCAATAATTTTTGCATGGTCGCCAAACAGCATAAACCATCTTGCAAAGCCTTCTAAAGAGCCACATAAAAAAGTCATGCGTACACAATTATTTTTTATTTCTTCTTTTACAAAACCACTGTAATATTTCTGGTCGCCAAAATATTTTATAATGTTTTTGTCAACATCCATCACTACCTTTTTTACTTGCCGTTCAGCCTGCGTTTTATTTAAAAACTCCTGCAAAGAAGGATGTGTTTTTGAAATTTTTTCTTCGGTGATAATTAGTTTTTCAATTTTATCTGTGCGGAAATTCCTGTAATCATTTCGCATTCTGCAAAACGCCATCAAATGCCAATGGTTGCCCAGATTATAAACGCCGATTGGCTCAACTATACGGTGTGTAGTTTCATTTTTTTCAATAGATGTGTATGTGATTTCTACAGCAACTCCATTTGAAAATGCTTTTAATATGGGTTGAAGATGCAATTCTTCGGGCGGCTGATATTGAATAGAAGGATGCTGAACGATGGCAATGTGTTCATCAATTTCTTCCAGGTGGTCTTTTTCACTCCATCTTAATACTGCTTTTATTTTATCTAAAGCGGAACTATATTGTTTGGATGAAGTAGCATCTGTTTTTGATTGCATCAACTTTGCAGCAGTTAATAATGCAGATGCTTCATCCTGGTTAAACATTACAGGAGGTAATTTGTAACCTTCCATTAAACTATAACCTGTTCCCGCTTCACCGATGATGGGCACACCAGCTTCCTGCAAAGCATGTACATCGCGATACACTGTGCGCAGACTGATTGAAAATTTATCAGCAATCTGTTGCGCCTTCACCAATCTTCTTGATTGCAATTGTATGAGAATAGCAGACAAACGGTCAATGCGGTTCATCAAACAAAAATAAAATGGTTAGTTGTCCTGCGTTAAGGTTGCAGAAGTTTTTCTTTTTTTCTTTTCAATAAAGTTTACAAATAACAGATGATTGCCCGTTAAGATTAATACAATCAAAATCTCAACTGTGTAGAGAATAATATAACTATAGTCAGGATTTTTTTCATAACTTCTGACAGATCTGTTTTCAAAATAGAAGTAAACAGATCTGCATAATAAAGGGATATTATCCGCAATCAATAATCCGCCGATAATTATAATTGCGATGCTTAAAACAGTTGAGCGATGAATGTTTAGTGAAAAGTTTTCTTGTAAGAAATTTTTATCCAGTTTTAATTTTTCAATTAAAAAATCAGTTTTAAAAATAAACCAGTAAGCAACCAATATATAAATACTTAATGAAATAAATATAAAAATGAATGGTAATATACCATCTGCAACCGAATAAGAGCTTACCATTTGAACCATGGTTGCAATTAACTGTGGTATTGCTTCAAGAATATCTTTTATAAAAAGAATTCCAATAATTTTCAGAACAATAGTAAACAGGCTTCTGGGTGTCATAAGCAGTTAGTTTTTTTGAAAAATATGAATAAAAAGACAAATGATAAATTGATGCTCAAAATAAATTATCGGGGAATGAAATAGAATCCGATTTAAATAAATCAAATATTATATGTCATAAAAATTTCATCTCTTGTGCTCTTGTGAAAACTTTGTTCATAAACTAACACACGTTAACAGCGCATTTTATTATCTTGTAACCCTCGCCTGCCATACGAAACAATTTTATTTATAGATTTTAAAAAAAGTACATGCCAATGGCAAGTAAAAATGGTTTATATCATCCTTCTTACGAACATGATTCCTGCGGAATTGGATTTGTTGCAGATATAAAAGGAAATAAATCTCATCAAATAATTTCTGATGCATTTACAGTTTTGGAAAATATGGAGCATCGTGGTGCATGTGGTTGTGAAAATAATACCGGTGATGGCGCCGGCATCATGATTCAAACACCACATGATTTTTTTAAAAAAGAAATTGGTGATTCATTACCTGAGTTTGGAAGATACGGCGTTGGCGTGCTTTTCTTTCCTAAAGAGCACGACGTATTGGAAGAATGCCGTAAGCTTTTTAATAAGTGCGCGGATGAATTAAATCTGAAAATAATTGCTTACAGGAAGGTTCCGGTTAATGATAGCGAAGTTGGCTTTACAGCGTTAAGCGTTGAGCCACGGATTGAACAGGTTTTTGTAAGATGCCCGAATCACATTCATGATGAAAATGAATTTGAGCGGAAATTATTTGTGTTGCGTAATTATGCATCACATCTTATAAATAAAACAATTGGTAAAAACGATGTTGGATTTTACATCGCATCCTTATCATACAAAACCGTTATTTATAAAGGGCAATTAACAAGCTCGCAGGTACGCAATTATTTTACCGACCTTAATAATGAAAAAGTAGTTAGTGCATTTGGATTGATACACTCACGTTTTGCAACCAACACTTTTCCTTCCTGGAAACTTGCACAACCTTTCAGATACATTGCACACAATGGTGAAATAAATACGGTGCAGGGAAATTTGAACTGGCTTAAATCAAGTGAAAAAGCATTCACGTCTCCATACTTTTCTAAAGAAGAAATGGATTTGCTGTTGCCGATTGTTACCGAAGGCCAAAGTGATTCTGCATGCATTGACAACATGATTGAATTGCTTACACTGTGCGGTCGTTCATTGCCGCATGTAATGATGATGCTGATACCCGAAGCATGGGATCAGGATGATAAAATGGATGCAGTAAAAAAATCATTTTACGAATTTCATTCTGCATTCATGGAGCCATGGGATTGTACGGCTTCCATAACATTTAAAGATGGAAAAATTATTGGTGCAACATTAGACAGAAATGGATTGCGCCCGTCACGTTATTGTGTTACAAAAGATGGTCGTGTTATCATGGCTTCTGAAACAGGCGTGCTTCCTGTTGACCCGGCTTCCATCATTGAAAAAGGAAGATTACAGGCAGGCAAAATGTTTATTGTTGATATGGAGCAGGGAAGAATTATCAGTGATGAAGAATTGAAAAAAGATATTTGCGCGCAACAACCATATAGCGACTGGCTGAATAAATATAAAATTCGTTTAGAAGAATTGCCAGAACCGAGAGTTACATTTTCACCACTCAAACATGAACAGGTTTTTAAATATCAAAAAGCATTTGGTTATACTTCAGAAGAGCTTGATAATATTATTGCGCCGATGGCAACAACGGGCAAAGAGCCGATTGGCTCTATGGGTACAGATATTCCGTTGGCAATTTTAAGTGATGAGCCGCAG
>JAICKT010000595.1 GCA_025927795.1 Parafilimonas sp.
ATGCCGGTGCAGATGCGGCTTTGGCGGCGAGTCTTTTTCATTATAAAGAAATGGAAATTGCCGACTTGAAAAGTTTTTTAAAAGAAAAAAATATTGCTGTAAGAATATGAAACCAGACTTCAACAAATTTCCTGATAAACTTGTTCCGGTAATTGTTCAGGATGCATCAACCAATAAAGTTTTGATGTTGGGCTATATGAACGATGAAGCGTACAATCAAACGCTCATCGAACAAAAAATTACATTTTACAGCCGCAGTAAAAAAAGGTTATGGACCAAAGGTGAAACTAGTGGCAATTATCTTTTTGTAAAAGAAATTTTATTCGATTGCGATAATGATTGTTTGTTGATAAAAGCAAATCCTGCAGGTCCTGTTTGCCATACCGGTGCGGACACATGTTTTAATGAAAACAACGAAGGCAATTTTTTACATCAGCTTGAAAAAATTATTGAATCAAGAAAAGAAACAAAACAACAAGGTTCATATGTAAATAGCTTGTTTGAAAAAGGCATCAATAAAATTGCACAGAAAGTAGGTGAAGAAGCTGTTGAACTCGTTATCGAATCAAAAGATAATAACGATGAACTTTTTATAAATGAAGCTGCTGATTTATTGTTTCATTATCTCGTTTTATTAAATGCAAAAGGCAAATCTTTAAACGATGTTGAGCAGGTTTTAAAAAATCGTCATAAAAAATAACTTACATAAAACTGACAATTCAATTACCGCATCATTGGAGCAACAGCGCAGGATTCAGTACATTTGCACGTTATGTTGCAAACACTCGACATTTTACAATCTGCACATTTAAACACGGTTGATTCGCGCATGCCTTTGCTCGAAATGAAGGAGCATTATGTTCCCGGCTCTGTGCGTTATGTTATTCGCAGGTACGATGCGCCGGAGTTTTGGACGGCACAGGATTCTGGCATGTTGGTTTATCATTTTGAAAAAAACAATGCAGAGGATAATTTTTTTGAATTGCGTTTTTGCATCACCGGAAATAAATATTGTTCAGAAAAAAATTGCGTTGCCTGCAAAGAGATGCAAGCCGATTGCAAGAGCCATAACACGCTTGATGTTTTTTCATTTCATTTTTCTTCTTTGTTTCTAAACCAGTTTGTAAATAATGTAAAGCTCACCACGCGCAAAGACGAAGTGCTTGCATTTAAACATACTTTATCGTTTCATAAACTCTTCCCGGTTTGCAGCCGCAAAAGAATTTTGCTTGATGCATTGCTCAATAACAATTTCAACGGCGCAGCAGAAAATATTTATATGAATGCAAAAGTGCACGAGCTTTTGTTGTATAGCATTGAATGTTTGATTGATGAAAAAGATGAAGGCTTTGCCTGCAAATTTTTAGATGATGAAGCCGGTCGCGATAGAATTTATAAAGCACGTGAAATTTTATTGCAGCACATTGGCGACCCGATTACCATTAAAGCGCTCAGCCGTAAAATTGCGATGAATGAATGCTATCTTAAAAAAGGATTTAAAGAAATTTTCGGCACTACTATTTTCGATTTTTATCAACAGCAACGCATGGAGCACGCAAAATATTTGTTGTATGAAAAAGGTTTAAGCGTAACCGATGTTTCCGATTTACTCGGTTATTCGTCCATCTCGCATTTCTCCGCCGCATTTAAAAAACACACTGGCTTAAAACCCTGCGAATTATTGAAATAATTTTGAGTTCACAGTTAATAGTTTTCAGTTTGTAGTTTCTTTACTTCCTAATTCGTACATCTTACTTCTTGAACCTTCTTTCAAGAGAAAGTGATAAAACACAATTAATAAACGTTAAATACATTAGGCAACTAATTAGGTCTGCCAAGAATAATTCTAATCTGCTTACTATAAAAAAAATTAAAAAAATCTCTTGCTTTGTACATTGCAATAACGATTAATGATGGGCATCATTTCATTTATATTAATAATTGCCAACGTAATTATTTCTTACCAGGGCTTTAAAAACAGGTTCTTTTATGATAAGTACAAATTCAGGGTAGATGC
>JAICKT010000259.1 GCA_025927795.1 Parafilimonas sp.
CAATTGTATAAGTTGTTTTCTGAACAGCTTTGCTAATATCTAATTCGCGATAATAATTTCTGTAATCATCATGTTTGTCAAACATCAATCTTAAACTACCAACAGGCTCAAACATTTGCCCTTGCGATGTTGTAGAAACAATGGTTTTATTAGCTAAATTTTCGGCTTCTTTTTGTTTACCATCAAAAATCAAACGCCTTATTTCTGCTAAAGAATCCAAACACAAATCATTATCATTTCTATTTGGACTGCCGCTCCAAACTGTGCATTCATTTAGTTGTACAGTTTCTGTATCCACATTGCCATAAATCATAGCGCCTAATTTCCCGTTACCAACAGGCAATGCATTTTCCCATGTTGTGCCAGATGGTTTATTATACCAAAGTTTTAATTGCTGATTGTTTTGTGCAAAGCATATTGTTGTTATAAAAAACGAAGACAGTAACAGATTTTTTTTCATAATCAATATTTATTTAACGTACTGCTTTAGCAATGTATAAGCATCATGATGCAACTTAAATCCGTCATTTGGTCCCTACAGCGTAGGGGGAGAATCTCTGTAATATAAACGACATTAAACTCATGAGATGTCTCGTTACTCGACATGACGTTTAAAGAGCTTAATTTGAACAGAATCACGTTGAACGTCATTTCGACGAAGGAGAAATCTTTCGAATATTACATGTTTATAATTAATACCAATTAATTATTTTTTTGCTGATATTGCTGAATGTATTTCGCAACATCAATCATTGGTGCTATCCAAATATTATTTTCATTTTGTTGTAAGAAATGCAGCAACGCGCTGTGTGCTTCTAATGATACATTCAAACTATGCTCGCCGCCCACACCATGAAAAAGAAATACGAGTAATGTATGCGAACCCATCGCTTGTTTAACCAAATTAATTAACTGTTCTCCTGTTTCACCATTAATGCCATAACAGGCGATGTTATACAAATCAACTTTATCTATTGTTTGCATTTCAGGCGTTACACCTCTTGCTGCAGCAAAGTCATTCTTTAATCCATCAAGATAAACAGTATCATGAATTTTCATATCACCACACGGATAAGCAAATGTTCTTTCTGTTTTGCCATCAACAGCTTGTAAAAAATTGTTCATCGTTTGTATTTCTCTCACCATTCTTGGAACAGTATAATTGTTCAAATCAAATTCTGGCTTTACAAATTCTCTTCCGGCTTTTCCGCCTTCGCATGGATGCCATACAGTATGATTGCCTAATTCATGTCCTTCTGCTGCGGCTTTTCTCCAACCATCAAT
Organism: Parafilimonas sp.; assembly: GCA_025927795.1. Lineage (GTDB taxonomy): Bacteria > Bacteroidota > Bacteroidia > Chitinophagales > Chitinophagaceae > Parafilimonas. The sequence continues at coordinate 1,285 of JAICKT010000259.1, forward strand.
TTGATTTTTTAACCCATCAAAATAATCGGAGATATAAAATGTTCCTTTTAAGTCAACAGAGTCCAATGCGGGAATAACGTTTGTCAAATCAACATTCAACCCATCATCATACGTAAGTACAACAGCGCATGATTTTCCATTCCATGTTGTTGAAGTTTGAGCGATAATGTTTACAGAAATTAGTAAACTGATTATTATTACAATGAAACTTTTTTTCATATTGATTATTATAATTTTTGAACTATGAAAAGACTGGCTCAGTCTTCAAGACTGAGACAGTCTTTGCTTACTGAGGTTTCTTTTCATAACCTAACATTTTATTTGCCCACGGAATAAAATATTTAAAATTCGGCGCATCGGTATGTCCGCCATCATGCTGACGCCATGCAAGCTGCCCGTTTAATAAACCAACATTTACCGGCGGCATATATTCTTTCATATAATCATTCGATACACCCAAATCTTTTGCACCAAGCAATTTATAAACTGTACCTGCAGCAACAATTGCTTTGTAACTACCGCGATGGTCGAGCCAGTTAGCATCACCTTTTTCAGGAATACCATAACTTAAAAACATAGGTCGCGGCGCACACAGTGCAATCAACTCATGTGAATCAACGGGTAAATCACAACCTGTCATTTTTCCAAACTTTGATTCATCAGCACCATACTTCAAAAAATTTCCAGCCATCCAGTAGAACTCGCCGCCGGTAAGGCTTTCAACAGCTTCACCAAAATTTCTGCGCAACAATGTAGCACCACCTTTGCCCGGCGAGCCTACTAATGCAATCGCAAAACGCGGCTCAAATGCAAGCGTAATCAATGCAGCTTTTCCATATCTTGATACACCTTCGATGCCCACTTTTTTTGCATCCACCAAACTATCTGTTTCCAAATAATCTAAAGCTCTCGCAGCGCCCCAGCTCCATGCATGCAATGCGCCCCAGTCATCAGGCTTGCGCGGCTGACCTTTGTTCACCAAACCAATAATGCCACGCGTTAATCCATCACCATTATCTGCCTGTATGCTGTTTGCATCAAGCGTTACATAACCCCAGCCCGCAGCAAGCAATTGTTCTGTTGGTGAAAGCTCTGCGGCTGGTGCAGAAAAATTTGGAAATGGCAATCTTGAAATCGGAGTGAAGGCAGGATACTTATCAAAAATTTGTTTTACTGATGAGTCAGTTTGAATCATCATCTTTTTAAAAACCTCATTCAGCTTATCCATGTCATCGGGCGAAGGCTGTGTGGGCGCAGGAAATGATGGATTAAATCCAAACATCATCAGCACCGGCACCGGACCTTTTACATTCACCGGTAAAACTTCTATCATTTTTATATCAACATTTATCAAAGGATATGCGCTGTTATCAACATGACCAACGATTTTTTTTGCAATCACCGGTATAAAACCCGGAAAAATAAATTCGCGGTCAACAGCAGTTACCTCCCAGTTAACTTTCGGCACATCTTTCGGAATTCGTCCATACACTTCGCGTTCATAATCTTCGATAATTTCAGGGCGGCGTTCCTGCCACCAAACATCTGCAGTAGTAATTTTCTTTCCATTTTTTAATGTGAGAATATCCGGCAACTGCGGACAAGGGTCTGCTTTTGTTGTATCATAGTTTGCATGGTTGGGTGCTAATTCGGTTCCGCTTGGTCCGGGTCTTAATTTTTTTATGCCGAGTTGCTGCATCATGTTTTCCTGGTTTTGCTGCGCCGTAAAATTTACAGGCTTTGGATATGTAATTCCGTTGATAATTGTGTCTTGAGCAAATGATGCATTAATAAATGCCATTGTTATTAATGCAAGCAAAATCTTTTTCATAATGATTGGAATCTTTTACCAGAACTGTTCATTTGAAGAAATGTCTTTAATATTGTATGTTGCTTTTATTCAAGAGATGTCTCGTTACCTCGACATGACGTGCAGTGCGTTTTATTTAATCTAACCACTTCGAATTTCAACGTCATTTCGACGATAGGAGAAATCTCTTATGTAACACTGTTTATCATTAAACAATTCTTTTTAATCTTTAAACAACAACGGCGCAAAATTGTATAGGTCATTTCTCCACACAGGCCACGTATGTCCGCCGGGATATTCATAATAAGTATGTTTGATTTTTAATTCATCCAACCTGCCCAACATAATTTGCCCGTTTTTATAAGCAATATCATCTTTACCGCCTTGTGAAAGCCAAAACACTTTTAAATTGTTGTTTATTTTATCTGCATTTGTTTTCATAAAATCATATTGTGCATCGGCAAACTTTTCCTGCATCGGTAATATCCATCCTGAACTAAAAACGCCGAGATAAGAAAACATATTTGTGTTGTTGATGCCGGTATATAATGTATGCAAACCGCCAAGAGATAAACCAGCCAATGCACGATTGTTTGCATCAGTTAATGCACGATAATTTTTTTCAACAAAAGGAATGATGGATTGCTTCATTTCCCTTTCAAAAGTTTTTAATGAATTTTCAATTCCATCAGGTGTAAATCCGCCCATACCAACATTTGCATCGGGCATTACAATAAGCATTGGTTTTGCTTTGCCTTCGGCGATAAGATTATCTAATATTAAATTTGTTTTGCCTTGCATTGCCCAACCTCTTTCATCTTCACCACCGCCATGCAAAATATATAACACGGGATATTTTTGATTGATGTTTGAATCATAACCCGGCGGCGTGTAGATATACATTTTACGCCATGAAAATGTGACCAAAGAAAAATAATCTTTGATACGGATATCGCCATGCGGTACAGTTTTCAGTGCATAATAATCATCGCCGGCAAAAGGAATTTCTATACCGCTTGCTTCTCTGCCCATCCCATAAAATGTTTCGCTCGACGGGTCTGCAACAGCAACGCCATCAATAATCAAAGAATAATAATGAAAGCCTTCACTCACAGAATCGGTTGTTACGGTCCAGTAACCGCCGGTATCTTTTTGCATATCATATTTCTTTGCTAAATCAATTTGCACCTTTTGTGCATCCGGTGCTTTTATGCGAAAGATGACACGGTTATCAGGCAATATTTGCGGATATTTTGCATTGCGGATATTGGTTGACGCCGGAATTCCCACCAAACTATATTGATTAAATTTTGAAATATCAACCGGTTTAAAAATAAGTTGCGAGAACATGTATAAACTGTTCTTCCAAACTTTAAAATCATGTATGCCCGGTTCAATATAAAAAATATGCGGAACGTTATGCTGCACCAGGTAATAATGTGTACGTGAACTAAAACTGAGCAAGCCATCCGCATCACCGCAACTAATCCAAAGCAGTTTTATTTGTTGTCTTGCTTTGTCGGCATCAGGCACCAATTGTTCAGGTGTTTTTGTATTCGGCGCAGCAGAAAAAGCGCCAATCCATGCAAACTTATCGAGGTTGCCTAAACCAAAATTTAATGATTGTCCGCCACCCATTGATAAACCTGCAATGGCACGATGTTCTCTATCGGTATAAACAGGATAATGCTTTTCGATGTAAGGAATTAAATCATTCAGTAAATCCTTTTCAAACGTTGCAAACGCAGCAACTTTCGCGCTGTCGAAAATATTGCCCGTTGCACGGTCATCTTTCATCGCTCTGCCATTTGGTAACACAACAATCATTGGCTCCACTTTTCCCTGCGCATATAAATTATCTAAAATTATTTCAGGATGTCCGCCATTCAACCATTCTTTTTCATCGCCGCCAATGCCATGCAATAAATACAGCACAGGATATTTTTTCTTTTTTGAATAACCGGGCGGTGTATAAATCAAACTTCTTCTTGTTGTGCCAACTGTTGTGGAGTTATAACTAATGGTATCAATTTTTCCATGCGGAATATTTGTTTGCATTGAATCAAAACCGGGTGGTGCATGCTTTTCAATGTCCTGCGAAAAAATTGTTGAACTTAATAAAAGTGTAAAAAGAAAAAGTAAATGTTTCATATAGCTTGCATGTTTGTTTGATGAAGTTTAATAGACTGGCTCAGTCTCTGAAGACTGAGCCAGTCTTTTTACTCGCCGCTTAAATTATGTTTATAATAAAAATCGGCTTGTGTTGTATGCGCCTCAATAAATCGGTGACTGCCGCCAAACCATTCCAGCACTTCTTCTCTTTTAATCAACGTTTGACTATTTGAAATAAATGTTTGATAAGATGACCAATGATATTGTGTGAAATCATTCATCAGTTTATGCTTTAGCGGGTTGGCATGAATATAAATAATCAGCTGGCTGAAATGTGCATCATTTTCCATTTCAATACATCTGAATGGCTTATTAAACATGCCGCCTTTTCGCTGGTACATTTTATTAAATGAACGCACATAACTTACAAATAAATAATTGAATTGCGTTTCAATAAGCTCATTAAAATCAAATTGGTTTTTATCTGCAAGAAATCGTTTTTGTGTTATGGTTAAATTTTCATCGCCGATAGATTTTAAATATGAATCAATTTCTTCATCTGGTTTCGGCTTCACCATGCAATGAATATGATTATCCGACAGGCAGTAAGCATATACATCAGCAAACGCCGGAATGTAAGTTGCAAAGCGCCTTAAGAAATACAATTTATTTTCATCGTTGGCAAACAGTTTTACACCATCAACAGCTTTTGCTATTACATGATAAAATTTTCCCGTCTCAAATTTGCTATGGTATTGTATGCTGAAAGACATCTGAATAAATTTAAAAACTGGTTGTTGAGAGACTGGCTCAGTCTTAAAGACTGAGCCAGTCTAAACTATTCATCTGTTCTAAACGGCGCTGCAGGCAACCCTTCTTTATTCATTAAGTTCGGATTCAACGGGCTGTCAGCCCATGCATAACGCACATATTTTGGATTGTGCACCTCATCGCTTGAAACAATAATTTTATCACCATCAATTACTGCATTCGCCCAATAGAATTTTTTATCATCACCTGCAATCGCAAATTCGGCAAGTGCTTCGCCATCACTTGTTGTTAAGCCGCTGCCAACATTTGTAAACGAAATAATTATTTTATTCCCTTCAATTTTTTGTGATTGATATGTGGGTCCTGAATAAACAATGTTTTCACCA
>JAICKT010000096.1 GCA_025927795.1 Parafilimonas sp.
GCAAATCTTGCGCTGCAAAATAAGAATACAAATATTAATTGCAGCCAGGCTTTTAGTTTATTAAAACTGGCAAGCGATAAAGATTATCTTCCCGCGAAAACAACATTAGGTTTTTTGTATGCTTTTGCTGATAATGATGATTTAATGAAAGAGCACAATTATTTTATACGATGCAGTTTTTCTAAAAATATTTTTAAAGGCGCACAACTTTTAACCGAAGCAACAATGGAAGGAGATTTTACTGCAGAGTACTGGCTGGATAAATTGAATAATGCGGGTAAGTAAATCATTAAATTATTTCTTTCAATTTTTCAACCACCCTATCTACTTCTTCCTTTGTATTGTTTTTGCTGAATGAAAAACGAACAGTTACAAAATCTGCATCAGGTTTTAGTGCAGCGATAACATGACTGCCTACGTTAGCGCCACTGGTGCATGCACTGCCGCCACTCGCACAAATATTATTTATATCGAGGTTAAATAAAATCAATTCGCTTTTTTCTGTTTTTGGAAAATTTGCGCTGAGAACCGTGTATAAACTGCAACCTTTTACATCACCATTAAAGCTTACATCTTTTATATTCTCTTTCAATTTTTGAAGCATATAATTCTTTAAATCACTGATGTATGCCTTGTCTTTCTCATAATTTTTTATTGCGAGTTCAAGCGCTTTTGCAAAGCCAACAATACCATAAATATTTTCAGTTCCGGCACGCATATTTCTTTCCTGGCTGCCGCCTTGTATAAAGGGATGTATTTTATTTTTTTCGCTGATGTAAATGATGCCAACACCTTTTGGTCCGTGAAATTTATGTGCCGCACCATTTATAAAATCAACCGGTGTTGCATGAAGGTTGAAAGGAAAATGACCAACCGTTTGCACAGTATCACAATTAAAAACAGCACCGTATTTCCTGCAGAGTTCACCAACAGCATTTATATCGGTAATATTTCCAATTTCATTATTCGCATGCATTAATGTAACCAGTGTTTTTTTCTTTGATGAAGAAAGTAATCTTTCCAAATCATTCAAATCAATATGACCGTTGGGTAAAACTTTTACAAACTCAAGCTCAATATTTTTTTGTTTATGCAAATGTTCAACCGTATGCAATGTTGCATGATGTTCAAGCGGTGAAGTAATAATTCTTTCACAACCTAAATCTGAAATTGCTGCACAAAGTGCCATGTTCGTGCTTTCTGTTCCGCCACTGGTAAAAAAAATTTCGCCGGGATTTGCGCCTAAAATTTTTGCAACTGTTTTGCGCGCCATTTCAACAGCCAATCTTGTTTCTCTTCCGTAGCTGTAAATAGATGATGGGTTGCCAAAATGTGTAGTTAAATACGGCATCATTGCATTGAGCACTTCTGCATCAAGTGGTGTAGTTGCAGCATTATCAAAATAAATTCTCATTTTAAAATCTTTGAGCACAAATGAAAGCTGCGAAGGTAAAAGCTATCGGCTTTAAAAATTAAAATTAAATTTGTAAAAATGATATTTATGAGTACATCGGAAATAAGAGAAAGCTGCATCAGTATATTGATAAGACAGATGAAACTTTGTTAACAGAGATATATCAAATGATTACTGAAGAAGATGTGCCTTTTAATTATTCTTCTGACGATATAGCAATGTTTTATAAAAGACGCGAAGCGTATCAAAATGGTGAAGGTAAAAATTATACAGTTCAGGTGTCTCTAAATAATATCCGCAGATAATGCCTTATCAGTTAATTATTCGGGAGGAAGCGGATTTGGAAATAATAGAAGCTTATAATTATTATCAATCAAAATCTCCGGGACTTGGAGAACGTTTTATTTCCGAATTATTAAAACGTTATGAAGAAATTGCAAATCACCCTGAACATTATAGTTTTACCGATGAAGAAAGATAATCAGAGATGTAAAACTCAGACATTTCCCATATTTAATTGTGTATGAATTTAATAATGATACTGTAATCGTTTATTCTGTTTTCAATGGTTATAAAAATCCTGCAAAAAAGATTTAATTACCTTTTATAAATCCTTAAATCTTCCCTCATTTTACAAATCTTACCTTCGCGCAAACATTGTGAATTATGTGGAAGAATAACATTCTTGAAACTATAGGAAATACGCCGCTCATCAAGCTAAATAAAATAACAAAAGATTTGCCTTGCACTGTGCTTGCAAAAGTTGATTACTTCAATCCTGGCAATTCTATTAAAGACCGCATGGCTTTAAAGATGGTTGAAGTTGCTGAGCAGCAAGGCAAATTAAAACCCGGCGGAACAATCATCGAATGCACCAGCGGAAATACGGGAATGGGATTGGCGCTTGCTGCATGTGTGAAAGGTTATAAATGTATTTTCACTACAACAGATAAACAGAGCAAAGAAAAAAGCGATATTTTAAAAGCTGTTGGTGCAGAAGTTATTGTTTGTCCAACTAATGTTGAGCCCGATGATCCGCGCAGTTATTATTCTGTTGCGCGAAGACTGGAAAAAGAAATTCCAAACTCTTATTTATGTAATCAGTATGATAATCTCGCCAATCGGTTAGCACATTATGAAACAACCGGACCTGAAATTTGGGAACAAACAGAAGGCAAAATAACGCATCTTGTTTGTACTGCAGGAACTGGTGGAACGGTTACGGGTGTTGGTATGTATCTGAAAGAAAAAAATCCAAACATACAAATTTGGGCGGTTGATGTTTATGGCTCATTGCTTACAAAATATTTTCGTACCGGTGAGGTTGATATGAACGAAGTGCATCCATATATCAGCGAAGGTTTTGGTGAAGACTTTGTACCCGCGAATTACGATATGAGTGTAATTGATTGGTTTGAACAGGTAACAGATAAAGATGGTGCTGTGATGGCGCGGCGCATTGCAAAGGAAGAAGGCATTTTTATCGGGTATAGTGCAGGCAGTTGTTTACAAGGCTTGATGCAATTAAAAGACAGGTTGAAAAAAGATGATTTGGTAGTTTGTATTTTTCATGATCATGGCAGCCGTTATGTTGCAAAAATTTATAATGATCAATGGATGATGGAACGCGGCTTTTTAGATGTAAAAACATTTAAAGACATTGTAAATTCAAGAACAGGCAAAAAACTGGTTACAATTAATCCTACACAAACTGTTTCCGAAGCAGTGGAACTGATGAAAAAATATGATATTGAAAATATACCTGTAATGAATGGCAACGGACCTGTTGGCGCAATAAGTGAAACAGGCTTGTTTCAAAAAGTATTTGACAATCCTGAATTGAAAGAATCGAGTGTTGAGAGTATTATGGAGAAATCTTATCCTGTTGTTGAGTTTGATACACCTGTTGAACGTTTGGGAAGTTTAATTAATAAAGGTAATGGGGCTGTGCTTGCGAAAGATGAAAAGGGCGATTATCATATTGTTACAAAGTATGATGTGATTCAGAGTTTGGCAAAATGATTTTGAAGTCAATTAGTCATTGATTCAGTAAGTCGATAAAAAATTCAGATAAAAAATATCAAGTTCCAAAATAAATTATAGATTAAAATTAAAGCAGCATCAGTTTTTTATTTTATGAGTTGAACATTATTTGATGCTTGTTTTTTGAGTTCTTAAAACTTGTAACCAGAAACCTGCGACTTTATTTTTTAAATATTAATACTGTTTATGACTGAAGACATACGTTATCCAAAAGGAAAATTTCAACCACAAACTTTTTCACAAAAACAAAAAGATGAATGGTTGCTTGATTTAAAATTTCTTCCATCTGAATTAGAATTAGCCATACAGAATTTAGATGAACATCAACTGCAAACACCTTATCGCAATGGTGGTTGGACGGTTCATCAATTAGTACATCATATTGCAGACAGTCACATGAATGCGTACATGCGTTTTCGTCTTGCATTTACAGAAAATAATCCAACTATAAAACCTTACGACCAGGATGCATGGGTTTTATTGAATGATGTAAAAACACTTCCTGTAAATATTTCAATAACATTGTTGCACGCATTGCATAAAAGATTAGTTGCCATGCTTACAGATTTGGATGATGAAGACTGGAATCGTACGGTTTATCACCCTGAACAAAAAAAAGAAATTACTGTTTGGAATTTATTGGGAATGTATGCATGGCATGGCAAGCATCATGTAGCACATATTACAAACCTGCGCGAAAGAAAGGGTTGGTGATAATTATGAATGATGAATTATAAGTCATCAATCCATCTTTAATTTACTTTTTATAATTCTAACTTATAATTTATAATTGATGAATGAGCATTTAAAATGGAAAACTTTATCATCAGAATATTTATCGCATGAAACATGGTTTACAGTAAGAAAAGATACATGCGAACGCAACGATGGAACAATCGTTAATAATTATTATGTATTTGAATTTCCTGAATGGGCAACTGCATTTCCGATAACTGCAGAAGGGAAAATTATAATGACGAAGCAATACCGTCATGCGCTTGGTGAAGTTGGCATTGAATTGCCCGGCGGATGTGTTGATAAAACAGATGCATCATTTGAGGATGCAATAAAACGTGAATTGCTTGAGGAAACAGGTTATGTGTTTGATGAAATAAAATCGCTTGGAAAAATTTCTGCTAATCCATCAACCAACACCAATTTAATGCATATGTTTTTGGCAACCGGTGGCAGAAAAATTAAAGAACAATCTTTAGATGATAATGAGGAAATAGAAATTTTAGAATTGAGTTTTGATGAGTTGATGCAACTGATTAATGAAAATAAAATTATGCAGGCAATGCATATAAGCACTATTTATTATGCACTAAAACATCTTGGTAAATTGAGCTATCAATAACTTAATTCTCCTACCAAAAAAACACTTCCGCAAATAAGTATTAAATCATTTTTAGCAGCATGTGTTAATGCTTTTTTTAAAGCAGTATTTACATCAGAAAAAGTTTTTCCTTCCAAACCATTTTGCTTTGCAAGGTCTGCCAAAGCATTTTCATTTAATGCTCTTGGTATTTGCGCTTTAGTAAAATAATAATTTGCTGTTTCGGGCAACAAAGCCAGCATATTAACTATTTCTTTATCTTTTACTACGCCAAAAATTATGTGCAGTTCGTTGTAACTAACCAATTCAAGTTGTTCGGTTAATTGCTTTATGCCATCAATATTATGCGCTACATCAACAATTACTGTTGGATTATCTTTTATCTTTTCCCATCTTCCATGTAAGCCCGTTAAATGCTTAACTTTTTTTAATGCACTTGTAATATGATGTTGTTGAATTTTCCAGTTTTTTAATTGTAGTTGCTGAACTGCTTCCAAAACACTTATTAAATTTTTTGTTTGATATACGCCGGATAAATCCAAATAATAAGTATAGTGTTCATCTTTTCTTTTATTCACCACTTCGCATTGCAATTGATTATCTGCGTAGTTAAAATCCTGCACATAATAATTATCCTGTGCAAAAATTAAAGGCGCGCTTTTTTCTTTGGCACATTCTTCAAAAACATGTTTTGTTTCATCTGAAATCTCACCAATGATCACGGGAATATTTGGTTTGATAATGCCCGCTTTTTCATAAGCAATCTTTTCTAAAGTATCACCCAAAATATTCATGTGATCCCAACCAATATTTGTTATAATTGAAAGTTCTGGTATGATAACATTTGTGCTGTCCAGCCTTCCACCCAAACCAGTTTCAATTACACCTACTTCAACTTTTTGTTGCGCAAAATATTCGAACGCCATTGCCACTGTTATTTCAAAAAAAGAAGGTTCTAAATATCTTATCTGTGGTTTTATTCTTTCAGTAAAATAAATAATAAAATCTTTACTACACATTTCTCCGTTCACCTTAATTCTTTCTCTAAAATCTTTTAAATGCGGCGAAGTATATAAACCTGTTTTATAACCCGCTGTTTGCAAAATAGCAGCCAACATGTGACTTACAGAACCTTTACCATTTGTACCGGCTATGTGTATTGTTTTAAATTTTTTCTGGGGATTATTTAAAACTTCTGTAAGCCTGATTGTATTGATTAAATCTTTTTTATATGCCGCGGTGCCAATGCGGCTAAACATTGGTAACTGATCATATAAATATTGAAGCGTTTCTTCATAAGTCATGTTGCAAGATAATTTAGATTGAACTTTCTTACACCAATGCCTGATTAATGGCAATAAATTTGAGACTGAATATTAAAAAAGCAGCATGAAAAAAAGAAACCCGATTTTAATACTTGCAATCTTTTTTGCCATTAATGTTTCTGCGCAAAGAAAAACAGTATCAAATTTTAAAAGCACAACAACAATTTGCAGCTTAGTAAGCGAAGGCGAAGGTGGAATGGTTGCGAAAGATGCACCACTTGTTTTATATATGCATGATTCAGTGCAAAACCAGCAGATAGAAATTGTTTTTACCCAGGCAATGCATAAGAAAATGTCATATGATCCATATGCTAAATTGGTAAATCAAAAAGTTTGTATAACCGGAAAACTAAGTGAATACAATAAAGTACCTGCAATTATTATTCACAACGAAAATCAAATTAAAACAAGCAGCGGCGAACAGGTTAACAGAATGACGGCTAACTATTAACTGTTCTTCAAAAAAAAGTTAAACTCTGATTTTTAAAATCATTAAAAGACTTTAAACCGTATTTGTTAATTAACTTGTTTCCATTTCAACATCGGCGTTAATTGCAATATGATTTTTTCTTTTCTAAATCTGCACTCTGCTCGTTTATTATTTGTTTTTACAGGCATTTTTACGTTTGCATCCTGCGCCGAGCATACAACACAAATTACAAACATGAATGAAGAATTAAACACACCCGCTAAAACAGATACTGCAACTTTTGGAACGGGCTGTTTTTGGTGTACTGAAGCGATTTTTGAAAGACTGAATGGTGTTATAAAAGTAATCAGTGGTTATGGCGGAGGCAATGTTCCTAACCCAACTTATGAAGAAGTTTCTACAGGTACAACGGGTCATGCAGAATGCTGCCAGATTATTTTTGATCCGTCTAAAATAAGTTATGATGAATTGCTGGAAGTGTTTTGGAAAACGCATGACCCCACAACATTAAACAGGCAGGGCAATGATGTGGGCACGCAATACCGCAGCGTAATATTTTACCATTCGCCTGAGCAAAAAGAAAAAGCTGAACATTATAAAACAGAGCTTGATACAAGCGGTGCTTTTAATAAACCAATTGTTACTGCGATTGAACCTTATAAAAATTTTTATTCTGCTGAAGATTATCATCAGAAATATTATGAATACAACGGCGGGCAGATGTATTGCCGGCTGGTAATTGCGCCCAAGCTCGATAAGTTTGAAAAAGTGTTTAAAAATAAATTGAAAAGAAGCGCAAAAACAGAAGAATAAATTTGAGCAATTTTATTTGCTGCTTACTTTTACTGCATGGCTTTACAAATTGGTGATGCGCTAAAAGAGTTTATTAATAAAAGCAAACTTAAAAACGGTTTAAGAGCTATTCAGATTGAAAGTATCTGGGAAGAATTAATGGGCAAAACCATTTCGCGCTACACTGATAAAATTGAAATCATTAATCAAACATTATTTATTTATACTTCTGTTGGTGCGCTTAAACATGAACTGGTATATCAAAAACAAAAAATTATTGAGCGCGTTAATGAAGCCTTTGATGAGAAAATAATTTCTGATGTTATTGTTAAATAATAATCGCCGGTAGAAACCGGCGATTGGTTTTTATCACCTTTATATATGTTTATCCTCTTCCACCTTTTACACGATTTTGTTCTTCGTCGGCTGCGTTGTTCTGCCTGTGTTCGGCGCTCTGCCCTTTATTAAACCTGTATGTAAAACTTATATTTATTCTACGGCTATCCCAGTGATTATTTATTCTAACGTCAACATTTTGATAGCGGCTTATGCCTCTCCAATTCTGAAGTCCGGCAAAATCGCGGAAATTAATTTTTATACTACCCTTATCTTTTAGAATATTTTTACTTACTGCAAAATCTGCACTGCCTTGCGGCAAGCCAACTACAGTACCATAAATTGCTTTGCTGTTGAAGTAGCCGCTCAGTTCCATGCTCCAGCCTTTTGGTAATGTAAATTGGTTTTGCATATTTGCATTGAATGATGTGCCATGCACATTTAGCAAACCCTGGTTTATATATCCTTTAAACTTATTGTAACTGCCCTGAGCGTATGCATTTATCCGCCACCATTTTGCTACAGGTACGCCGGCACTTACACTCAACGTTAAACTTCTTTGCTGTGCAAGATTACTCCTGCGCACATAAGTTGTGTGTGTACTGTCAATCTGTTCTAATTGCTCGTTTATCATATCATTTACTGCAGTATAACTAAATGTTGTCGTGAACATATTTTTGTATGAATGACTCAATTCAATATTATGACTGAATTGCGGCCTCAGGTAAGGATTACCAACCTGATAAGTGTATGTATCAAGAAAATAATAGAAAGGATTTAAATCACCATAATCCGGGCGCTGCACTCTTCTTCCATAATTTAAACCAAACTGGTTTTTATCATTCAATTTATAACTTAAATATGCTGTAGGAAACAGTTGTGTATAATTGCGCTTAAATGTTTCGCCTGTTGTAAGCTGGTTGCCGTTTGAGTTTGTATTTTCTAAACGCAAACCTAATTGTGCACTCAACTTAGTGCTTAACTGCTTGCTAAAATTTACATACGCTGCATTAATATTTTCTTTATAAAGAAAATGATTCGTGCGCCCTTCATAATTAACCCATTTGCCATTTGCCAGTGTATCATATTGAGCAAAATTATCCGTTGTTACATAGCTTGATTAAATTCCTGCTTCAAACTTTGCATTGTGTTTTAAAGGATGCGTATAATCAATTTTGCCACTATAAATATTAATTGTACTTGGCGTATAACCGCGCATTATTTGTGCAGAGTTTGTTTCTGCTCCTTCATCATTAAAAAAATAATTATTGAATGATTGATTTGACGCTGAGTTATAATAAATATAATCGAAACTTGAACTTAACTCTCTACCCGTTGTATCTAATTTTGTAAGTGTATTAAAATTTAACCCATAATTTTTCCAGTTATCCCGGGAATTACTTTTTGTTGAAGTAGTATTTTGAAGCTTTGATGAATTATCAAAAATGTCAGTTGTGTTATCAACTGCAAAACTTCCGGGATTGAAATTTCCATTTAACACAATGCCGAGTGTAGTTTTTTTAGAAGCATAAAAATCCAAACCAATTTTTGCATTGTGTGAATGATATTCCGGATACATATCTGAATGCTGGCTATAAACAGAATTTATATTTTGCGTTAAACTGTCTCTGAAATTTCGAACAATATCCAGGCTTTGATAACCTTTATTATAACTGTAACTATAATTGCCAAAAAGATTTATTTTACCTGTGCGGTAGTTTATATTCAAGCTTTCGTTTGCTTTTGCATATTTACCCATTCCGCCGCCAATTGTAACGCTTGTATTAAAGCCTTTTATTTTTGATTTTTTTGTTTTTATGTTGATGATACCTGAGTTACCTGCGGCGTCATATTTGGCTGGCGGGTTTGTCATTACTTCAAACTGGTCAAGCATGGTTGACGGCATATTTTTAAGCATGTTTGCCAAATCCTGGCTGCTTAAATAAGTTGGCTTGCCATCAATTAAAACCAAAACGCCTTGCTTTCCTTTTAAACTAATGTTGCCGTCTTTGTCAACAGTTACACCAGGCGTTTTTTCCAGTAAATCCATTGCAGATAAGCCAACACTTGTTGGCGAAGCATCAATGTTTACAATTGTTTTATCAATGCCTTGTTCAATAAATTGTTTCTTAGATGTAACAACAACATCCTGAAGCTTTGCTGTTTCTATTAAAGAAATTGTTTTAAAATCATAAACCGGGTGTTGTGTGTCTAATGAAAATTGTTTTGAAAAATATTCCTTATTTCCCACAGATTTTATGCTGATAATGTAGCTGCCTTCAACAATTTTATCTATTTCAAAAGCACCTGTTTTATCGGAAATTACTTGTTTTAAAATTGAAGAATCAGTCTTTAAAAGCCGGACTGTTGCAGCTTCAACTAGTTTTTCGTTTGACGAAACAATACCACTTACCTTAAAATTTTGTGCCTTAACAATTGAAATACAGACAATTAAGGTTATAATTAAGAATAATATTTTTTTCATCATTTAATATTTATAGTTCTGTGTTTTGATTATTACAGTTCAAATATAGATACTATGTTTTGCATAGTACATATTCATACATTAGCGGTAATTTATTGTTTTAAACGGATGAGTAGGCACTTAGTTACTTACTTCGCCTGATTATTTTTGATTAATGGAAGAAGAACAATATTTTATTTATAACGGTGAATTTGAAAAAAAAGGTAAACCGGTTTTCGATATAGATAATCGTTCCTTTCGTTATGGTGATGGTTGTTTTGAAACCATAAAACTTCTTAACGGCAACATTGTTTTAAGCCATTATCATTTTGAGCGATTGTTTTCTTCTTTAAACGCATTAAAACTAAAACCGGCATCTTACTTCACGTATAGCTATTTAGAAGAACAAATAAGAAATCTTGTAGCTAAAAATAATCATAGTCATTTAGCAAGAATACGTTTGACAGTTTTTAGAAATGATAATGATTTAAATGAAAAAGATTATTCATTCAATTATATTATTCAGAGCTGGCAATTAGATGAAGAAGTTTTAAAGTTTAATAAAACAGGTTTAATAACAGGTTTATATAAAGATGCAAAAAAAGTTTGCGATAATTTTTCGCATATCAAAACCAATAATTATTTGCCTTATGTAATGGCTGCAATCTGGGCAAAAGAGAATAAACTCGATGATGCTTTTTTATTAAATAGTTTTAATCGGGTTGCAGATGCATCAATCGCAAATATTTTTATTGTGAAGAATGGAAAAATAAAAACACCTGCATTAAATGAAGGCTGCATTGCCGGCGTTATGCGCAGGCATTTAATTAAATGTATTAAAGAAGAAAATATTCCTTTTGAAGAAACAGAAGTTAAAATAGAAGAATTATCAGAAGCACATGAAATTTTTTTAACGAATGCAATTCGCGGAATAAGATGGGTAAAGAAATTTGGCAAAAGCAATTATGGAAATGAAGTTGCAAAATATCTGCATAAAAAATTTGTATAACATGTTTTAGATATTATTTTCTTTCAAATTTTGTTATAATAATATGATTGCAAACATTAGTTGTGCCAGGTTTTCACTCAACTCTTGCATAAATGGAGAAGTTATCATTTTCAGATATTCCTAAATCCGAAGAATTCTCTATCAGTTTAAAATCGCCGTTATAAGGTTTTGTTTCTTCATCAAAGTTTATCATTACCCGCCACAACAAGCACACGTTCTTAAGTCGAAACCTGTAATTACAGCGTTATAATTAGCAGGAGTTTCTTTTTACAGGAATTATTTATAACAAAGAAAATAGTCAATAAGACAACTGTGAGTTGAAATGACCTTTTCCTGGATACTGTTTTAAAAATAACAACAGAAAAGTTTTAAACGTTGTATTGATTCAATACTTAATTATTACTATAATAATATAATACATTACTGTTTTCAGGTGTAAAAATTTCTCTGCTATATTCTAACACATCTTGGGTTGTTACCGCATTATACTTTGAAAGTTCCTGGTTAATTAAATCTGCATTGCCCAACAACTCATAAAAAGCAAGACTGCTTGCGCGGCTCATTACAGTTATATCTTCAAAAGCAATTATACTTTCTGTTTTGTTTTTAACCTTCTGTAACTCTGCATCACTTACTAAATTTTCTTTTAGTTTAAACAACTCTTTTTCTATTTCGTTTTCTGCCGCCTTCATATCTATACCTTTTACCAGTTTTCCTTCAATAGTTAAGAGTCCTTTGTCTATAGTTCCAAAATGATAACATTCAATGTTGCTGAACAATCTCTTTTCTTTTACCAGCGATTGAAATAATCTTGAAGATGCGCCGCCACCCAGAATTTCTGTAATCACATCAGCCACATGATAACCTGCTTCATTTCGCCCAGGCATATGCCATGTTTTATAAAAAGCGTCTAACGGCACATTTGCTTTTACACTTTCTTGGCGCGCGGCAATTTGCTTTGGTTCCTGCGCAATATTGCGCTCAAATTTTTCACCCGCTTCAATTGGGCCAAACCATTTCTCTGCAAGTTTTTTTACCTCGTCTGTTTTTACATTTCCTGCAACAACAAGAATTGCATTGTTCGGTCTGTAATATTTAAAAAAGAAATTTTTTACATCAGCTAATTGCGCTTCTTCAATATGTTTTAATTCTTTTCCAATTGTCATCCATTTATAAGGATGC
>JAICKT010000264.1 GCA_025927795.1 Parafilimonas sp.
AACCTGCGGACAAAAGCTTATGTATTATACAAAAATTACTTTTTGCTGGTATTTTATTTTTTTCAACAGCAAATATTTTTGCGCAACCTGTTATTAATGGTTCTATAAAAGGGCAATTAAGAGATACAACAGAACACCAGGTTTTAAAACGTGCAACTGTAATTCTTCTTCATAAAGACTCAACATTAGCAACACAAGTGCTTTCGGGCGATGATGGAAATTTTTTTATCAGTAATATTCCATCAAACAATTACATTTTAAAAATTGTTTTTAATGGTTACGAAACAAGGTTCGCCGATTTTACAGTTGACAATAATAACACGGCTTTAAATGCCGGTATTATTTACCTGGTACCACAAGCGCACGAACTTGAAACTGTAATTGTGCAAACATCTCCCATCGTTATAAAAAAAGATACGGTTGAATATAGTGCAGGCAGTTTTGCAACAAAACCAAATGCAACCGCTGAAGATCTTTTAAAAAAATTACCCGGTGTTGATGTTGATAAAACAGGAACTATAAAAGCGCAGGGCGAAACAGTACAACGTGTACTGGTAAATGGCAAGCGTTTTTTTGGTGATGATCCGCGAATGGCTACGCAAAATTTGCCAAGTGACGTAATAGAAAAAATTCAGGTGTTCGATGACCAAAGTGATCAAAGTGCTTTTACAGGTTTTGATGATGGTAACCGCGTGAAAACCGTAAATATTGTTACCAAAAAAAATAATGGTGCATTTGGAAAATTTGTAGCAGGTGTAGGAAATAAAAGTTTATATGACGTTGCAACGAACTTCAACATCTTCAACGGAAATCAGCAAATAAGTTTTATCGGGCAATTAAATAATACCAATAAACAAAATTTTACAGCACAGGATATTTTTGGTTCCGGTGGTGGCAGAAAAGGAAGTGGTTTTGGAGGGGGAAGTCGTGGAGGATTTGGTGGAAAGCAATTGCAAACCTTAAATGCAAACAGCACCAACAGCGGAATTATAACCACTGCAGCAGCTGGATTAAATTATCGCGATCAATGGGGGAAAAATACAAGCGTGTACGGAAGTTATTTTTATAACAACCTGCTTACATCAAAAGATCAAAAAACGCTCACAGAAAATCTTGTTCCAAATGATACTTCTATTTTTAATAACCAGGATCAAAGTTCTCTAAGACGTGTAATAAATCAGCGCATAAATTTTAATATTGAAACACAATTTGATTCTGCGAATTCTTTAATCATTCGCCCAAATATTAGTTATCAAAAAACAAATAATTCTTCACATGCGGCAACAATTACAACACAAGGCGAATCTGGTTTGCTGAACAAATCGAATGCAACAGCAGATAGTTATAATGAAGGATATAACGGAAATGTTGATATGCTTTTCAGGCACCGTTTTCAAACAGCAGGAAGAACATTTTCCCTTGGTATAAATGTAAACGGCAATTCAAATAACAGTAATGGAAATAATTTTTCATTAACTGATTATTTTAATAACGGTGTTGATTCAGCGTATACAATCAACCAGCATTATATTTCTAAAACAAAAGGGCAGGGCATTAGCACAACGGCTGCATATACAGAACCTATCGGAAAAAATTCGCAGTTAGAGCTTGATTATAATTATAACTACAATAAAAATACGGCGGACAGAGTAACATATAATTTTGACAGCACAGCACAAAAATTTAATTCGATAGATTCTTTACTCACGAATCAATATCTGAATACATATTCATCAAACAGGGTTACGCTTAACTATCGCATACGAAGCAATAATTTGAATTTGAGTTTTGGCAATGGTGTGCAATTCGGCAACCTTACAAGTATAAATAATACAAAGAATTTAACGCTCACACAGCATTATACTAACATGTATCCCACCGCGAATTTCAATTATAAATTCAGTCCAACTTCAAGCCTGCGATTTAATTATTCAGGCAGAACATCACAGCCAAACGTTACACAATTGCAGCCTGTAATTGATAACAGCGATCCCCTGAATGTTGAAATTGGTAACCCTGATTTGAAACAGTCATTTACACATTCATTCAGATTGCTCTACAATTCTTTTGATAAAGTGCATTTCAGAAATATGTTTGCAACAATTAATGCAAGTTTTATTCATAATCAAATTTCCAGTGCTGTTATTACAAACCCTCTAACGGGTGCTGATACAATTCGCTATACAAATCTTAATGGCGCATATAATATTTCTGCATTTTTTAATTACGGTTTCCAGTTAAAGAAGCCAAAATCAAACTTAAATTTTACTACAAACCTTACAGATAACCGCAGCGTTACATTGATTAATAACACGACAAACTTTACACAGAATTATACAATTGGTGAAACAGCAAAATTCACTACCAATCTTAAAAATAATTTCGATATAAATTTTTCAGCAACACCAACATATAATATTGCACGTTATTCCGTGCAACCCAGTTTGAATGAAAATTATTTTTCGCAAGCTTTAAATACAGAGTTTACTTATTACACAAAAAGTGGTTGGTTATTTGAAGCCAATTTTGATTACACGGCTTATTCAGGTCGTGCTGAAGGTTATAATACCTCTGTTCCTTTATTAAATGCAGCAATAGCCAAACAATTCTTTAAAAATAAACAAGCTGAATTACGTTTTAGTGTGTATGATTTACTGAATCAGAATGTAAGTATTCAGCGGAATGTAACTGAAAATTATATACAGGACGTGCAAACAAAAGTTTTAACGCGGTATGCGTTACTAACGTTTACTTACAACCTCAAAAATTTTAATAAGCCACAAAAAAAATTGCCAACTTTTTTTGAGCACAACCCAATGCATCCATAGGTAAGTACAAATATGTTTTATAGTATGGTTGGCATTATTTATAAATATTGCTTTTAGCGCAATAATATAGCCATGGCTTTAAGGCCCGAAGTACAAAATGTTATTTATTATTCACCTTATACACTTGCAATTTATCGCCAACAACACCTGCTAAAATATAATGTGATTGATTGATGTTGATATCAAGTGCAGATTTCACATCAGCTTTTATAGATAAACCTGAAACAGTTTGCGGCACATACAGAAAGTTTCCTTTATCATCACCTTTTAATAAAATACCATAACCCGCATCAATGCTGCCGAGCTTTAAACGGTTGTCTGAATGATTGCCCAATAACAGCAAATCTTTTTTTCCATCATTATCAAAATCATCAGCAATAATTTTTGAAATGTATGTGAACTGTGCCTGTACCGGTAAAGTTGTTTTAACGAATTTTCCATTTTGATTAATGAATAAAGATGTGTGTAATTCATTTACAACAAGTGTATCTGCTTTTGATAATTCATCTGGTGTAAAAATATCTGTGATGGTTGCGTTGGAATAATCTCTGTACGATGTAAATCTTTTGCGCATCGCAAATATTTGGTTATTCAATTCATCCCGACTTACATAAGGATAACTTTTGCCTTGAACATAACAGGTAAATATCGGGTCAATATTTCCGTTGCCATCAAAATCTGCATAATACATTTTACCCGGTTCATTCGGATTACAATGTATCTGAGAATTTAAACCAAGATTGCCTGCAATGATATCATCTTTACCATCACCATTTACATCAGCAATAGTAAGCGTGTTCCAAAAACCATTATTACCATTTGGAAAATATGTTGATGTTGCATCAGTAAAACCGTTTGCATTATTTATAAAAACCATAATGGGCATAAACTCACCGCAAAGAATTAAATCTTTTCTTCCATCATTATTTACATCAAACCATTGCGCATCGGTAACCATCCCAACACTATCGAAACTTGTTTTTGTTATAGTGAAATTGCCTTTGCCATCATTCGTTAATAAATAACTTTTGGGTGACACAGGATATTGACCAGGAATAACTCTTCCACCAACAAATAAATCCATGTCGCCATCATTATCATAATCGCAGGCACGCACACAACTTTTACTGCTTGCACTTACATTGGGCAATTTGTTTTGCGTTAGTGAAAAATTACCCTTTCCATCATTCAAATACAACTCATCCTGTAAAGCAGGTGTGTTGGGTTCAAACAAAGAATAACCACCTTTTGCAATGTATAAATCAGGAGAGCCATCGCCATTCGCATCAAAAAAAATTGCAGCAGAAATAGCAGAAGTATTTTCATCGCCAATGTTTAATCCATTCACTGGTTTAAATGAACCATCTTTTTGTTGCATATAAATTTTGCCCGGATTATTTCCATCACCACTAATAAAAATATCATCCAATCCATCTTTATTAATGTCTGCCTTCGCCATTACCGGACCTGTTTTTGAATACATAAACAACATTAATTGCTGGCGCTTAAAATCATTTTCATCAAACTCTGTTCGCGTGTAGTGTATAAGATTGCTGTCGTTTGTAAATATTTTTTTTGTTTGATGAATTGGCAGCACATAATTTTCTGTAGCTTCTTTTTCATCAATAATTAAATGCTGGTTTGCTTTTTGGTTTTGAAGAACAATTGTTTTTGCATCAGGGAAAATAATGCGAATGCTATCGATGGTTGCTGCGTTTCCTAATCCAAAGTTTAATATAGTTGGCATGCATGATAAATAGCCGCGGTTTGGATTTAATTCCTGGTATTGTTCATTGCCATTTGTATAAACATACACTTTCGAACCAATTGCATAAGTGTTTTGCTTATCTCCTCTTAATTGTATTGAAATAAAATTTGTTTTATCGTTTTCCCTGCTCATGTTTTGATAAATAAATGCGGGTTGATTAATATTATTCACCACCAAATCCAAATCGCCATCGTTATCTAAATCTGCATACACAGCACCGCTTGAAACGGAAGCATCATCTAATCCCCAATTGCTTATTTCGTTAGAAAAAGTAAGATCGTGATTATTTTTAAAAATATAATTAGGCAACAAAGTGGATGGCATAGCTTTTATTAAATCCATTAATAAAACCGGCTCACGATCTATTGCCTTTTTTACTTTGTAATCGCCCCAATACTTTAAAAAATCTTTGTTGGTATAATCGCGCAAATAACCATTTGTAATAAATAAATCTTTGTAACCATCGTTATCAAAATCTGCAAACAGCGGTGTCCAGCTCCAATCAGTATTTGAAACGCCTGCGAGTTGCGAAATTTCGCTAAACGTTCCATCGCCATTATTTAACTGCAGCATATTGTGCATGTATTGTTTTTCCAAACCCTGGTTAAGCATTAGTTGAAACGATTCATAGTTTTCCTGCAATTGCAATTTTTTTTGCCGCGCATTATCTTCAGGTAACATATCAAGGTTCATTATATCGGGCAAACCATCATTGTTATAATCGGCAATATCAACACCCATAGAAAATTGCGCAAGATGCTGCAAACAATTTTTTGTATCGTCTTTAAACGTTCCGTCGCCATTATTAATGTAGAGATAGTCGGGTTCGTTATAATCGTTAGTTACATATACATCCTGAAAACCATCTTTATTAATATCTGCAATAGCAATACCCAAACCAAAGGTTAATGGATTTTGATGCAAGCGTGCTTTATGCGAAACATCTGTAAAATGACCATGCCCATCGTTTTCATATAATTTATCACCAGCAAGACTATCTACATCATCACGATATTTTGCAAGCTCAAGATTGTCAATTTTTTTTGTGTTGTGATTGAGAAGAAATATATCTAAATCGCCATCATTATCGTAATCAAAAAAAGCAGCTTGTGTACTGTAACTTTTATCATCCAAACCATATTGCTTTGCTTCTTCTTTAAATTTTAAATTACCCTGATTAATAAACAATTGATTTCTTCTTGTATCATCATCTACTTTGCCTGAATAACAAACGTAAATATCCAGCAAGCCATCACCGTTCACATCAGCCATGGTAACGCCGGTTTTCCAGCCATTGGGTCTGCCTGCTAATTGCGGACAAGCTTCTTCAGTAATATCTTTAAATTTCATATTACCAAGATTGAGATAAAGCTTGTTCGGCTTCATGTTCGCAGTAAAAAAAATATCTAATAAACCATCATTATTTATATCGCCAACTGCAACACCACCACCATTGTAGAAGTACTCGTAAGACAACACATTTAAATCTTCTGACTCATTTATTTCATTGGTGAAGGTTACACCTGTTGTATTCGAGTCAAGCCTGTTAAATAGTTTTTGCTGGGCATGCAAATGTGTGTACTGAATAAAAAATATAGATAAAAGAAATATAGTAGTCTTTACTT
>JAICKT010000453.1 GCA_025927795.1 Parafilimonas sp.
AAAATTAAGTACATCTGAAAGAGTTGAAAAAATTATTGATGCAGGTGTTGACCAGTTTGGTGGTGAAAATATTCCTGAGATTGTTGTGCAGTTAGTAAAAGATGGAAAAATTTCTGAAACAAGAATTGATTCATCTGTAAGAAGATTGTTGCGACAAAAATTTGAATTGGGCTTGTTTGATAATCCATATATAGATGAAGCAAAAGCTACTCAAATTGTAGGTAAACCTGAGTTTGTAAAAGCAGGTGAAGAATCACAACGTCGCGCTATCACTTTATTAAAAAATGACAACAAGGTTTTGCCTTTAAAAAGCAACCTAAAAATTTATATTCAAAATATTGATGCAAAAGTTGCAGGGCAATATGGAATGGTTGTAGATGATCCAAAAGATGCAGACATTGCCATCATTCGTTTAAAAACACCTTTTTATCCTGTTCAATCAGATATACCGATGGCGCAAATGTTTCATCATGGTGATTTGGACTTTAAAGGCACAAAAAAGGACAGCATTCTTCAACTCTTAAATACAGTGCCAACAATAGTTGATATTTATTTAGACAGACCTGCAGTTATTCCTGAAATAAATGCAAAAGCAAAAGGCTTGCTTGCAGATTTTGGTGCAAGTGATGCGGCTGTTCTTGATGTTGTTTTCGGAAAATATAAGCCCGGTGGTCATTTACCAATTGAATTGCCTTCATCAATGGATGCAGTGCGCAATCAAAAAGAAGATGTGCCTTATGATTCAAAAGATCCGCAATATAAATTTGGTTATGGGTTGAGTTATTAATAGTAATTATCAGGCTTCCAAAATAACGGCGGGTTTTGGTTTAATCAATCGTGTAACAAAATAAATAACAATAATAATTGTGATAAATATAAGAGTCGAAAGAATTTCCCATTTACCTAAACTGGTAAGCAACCAAATAATAGCACCAACACCAATTAAAGGAGTAATTATTCCGCCGGGAGCTCTGAAACTTTTTTTATCTTCTTCCATTCTTTTCTTTCGCAATTTGATAGTTGCCAAAATAACTGCGAGGTAAACAAGCAATATAATGGCACTTGCCATAATAGCTAATTGCTGAAATCCTCCGGCAACAGAAAAAATAAATATTAATAAGCCATAAGTTATTACAGCGAGGTATGGCGTAGCAAACTTCGGATGAACCTTACCAAGAAATTTTGGAAACAATCCGTCATTGGCTCCGGCAAACAAAGACCGCGGCGTACATAAAACATCAGCCGTTACATTTCCAAAACAAGAAAGGGCAGCGCAGAACAATAAAATAGTTGCGCCTGCAGGTCCGATAATTTTATCAGCAACTGCCGCCAAAGGTGCGTTCTTATATAAAGCCATTTGTGTTCCCAACACGCCTTGTACAACTGTTTGCAAAAGCATATAAACAATCAGCACAAATATTCCTGCAATACAAATACTAAGTGGAACTGTACGTTTAGAATTTTTTATTTCTCCGCTTGCACCTAATGATGACTCAAACCCGGCAAAAGCAAAAAATAAAATAAGCGTGGTATCACCAAATGTTTTTAGAGAAGGAAAATGCTCCCAATGCAGGTTCGTGGCTTTCACATAACTGAAGCCTAAAATAATGATGCCAAGCAAAGGAAGCATTTTTATAATCGTAATTATTTTTACAACAACAACACCTTGCTTTGCCCCAAATACATTTGTCAATATCATAAAAGCGCTCAGGATAAAAAATAAAACATCACGTATTAATGTATTTGCAAAAACAGGAAATAACACAGCTAATGAATCTGCAATAATGTTCATCAGAGCAGCACAGCTAATAATACCCCATCCAAAAAAATACATCCAGTTAATAATATAGCCGGGAAGATTACCAAATGCAGCCTCAACATAAGCATACGAACCACCACTTGTGGTAATACGGCTTCCTATTTCTGCATAGCAAAACATAATAGCAGCGAACAGGATGCCGCAAAATATATAACCAAATACGCTAAAGGCGCCCAACGCTATGCTTACAATTGCAGGAAGTGCAAAAATGCCTGCGCCAATTACACCGTTTATGAGCGTAAGCGTAAGTCCGGAAACTCCGATAACACGTTTTAAACCTTCATCTGAATTTGCAGTTGACATAATAGTTTTGGTAATTAAAATTGACTATTGAATGAATGACCTATTCTATAAATGTAACCTTATTTGCGGAAGCAATTTTAGTTTTTGTATTTGATTGGCAGTGATTATCTAAATGATAAACTTTGCAAATGAACATGGTGTTATTATTTTAGCAGCTTTATTTCTATATGAAAATATTTTCTTTATTAATCGCATCTTGTTTTTTGTTCATTGATGCGCAAAGCCAAACGTTACCTGTTGCAAGAAATTATCAGCAAGCATATGATAAAAACACGCGCACTGCAGACGGAAAGCCGGGTGCTGATTATTGGCAGAACAGAGCAACTTATAACATTAATGTAAGCTTTGCACCATCAACAAGAATTATCTCGGGAACAGAAAAAATTGTTTACACGAATAACAGTCCTGATACATTAAATCAAATTTGGTTTAAGCTTTATCCGAATCTTTATAAAAAAGGTGCTATCCGCGATTTTCCTGTTTTACCAGCAGATGTTTCGGATGGTGTTAAAATCGAAAATTTTTCTGTTGATGGCGTTGTAAAAACTTCTGCTGATTTACGTATTAACGGCACCAATATGTTTTTAAGAGTTCCGCCACTGATGCCGGGTAAGCAAATGAATTTTAATGTTGTTTTTTCATACATCCTAAATATGCATTCGCATGAAAGAACAGGAATGGTTGATGATAGTTCCGCTTTTGTTGCATACTTTTTTCCGCGCATTGCTGTGTTTGATGATATTGATGGCTGGAATGAGTTGCCATATATCGGCAGCCAGGAAATGTATAATGATTTTTGCGATTTTGATGTGAGCGTTTCTGTACCGAAAAATTATATTGTTTGTGCAACGGGTAATTTATTGAATGCCGATGAAGTGTATAATGCACAAATTGTTCAGCGCATTAGCGAAGCAGAAAAAAATGATGGTATTACAAAAGTGATTGATACAACTGATTTATCAAACGGCAATATCACCGCACAAAACGAAATAAATACATGGAAGTTTAAAGCAGACAGTGTAACAGATTTTGTGTTTGCAACAAGCAATCATTATGTGTGGTATGCAAGCAGTTTAGTTGTTGATCCATCCACACAAAGAAGAACACGTGTTGATGCGGTTTTTAATCCGGAACATAAAGATTATTTCAACGTAATCAATTATGCAAGAAAAACAGTTGAAGCAATGAGCTATACATTTCCTGCATATCCAT
>JAICKT010000600.1 GCA_025927795.1 Parafilimonas sp.
AAATAAAAGATGAGCAGTTGTATTTTCTCCGGGAATGACAATTGCATAATTTTCAACGTCATTAAAATTGACAGGCTTTTGCGAAATCAAAAGTGGCCCAACTCCTTTGCCTAAAGCACTTCCGCTGTTCATCACTTTATACTTTTCAGCAACGAGGGGCAAAACTCCATAACTTATTTTTGTAAAATCAAGCACTTGCTTCTTTGCAAGTTCATTCAATGTTTCCACGTCTTCGAGGCGAACATCAAAATGAAAATCACCGGTATCAATTTTTTTATTGACCAATGCGTCAAAAATAAAAGTGTCATTCGGGCAAGGTGAAAAACCTAAGGTAAAATTCATAATTATATTTATAATTTTTCAATGATCTTTAATAATTCTTTATTGAGATTTTCAATGGCATTACGCAATTCCCATTTTGATCTATCTCTTTCTCCGACATAATTTGAAATACTTCGGAGTTGTAAAAAATTTATCTGCTGCTGAAGGCAAACGTAATGAAATGCAGCGCCTTCCATACTTTCAACGTCTGCAGAAAATTTTTCTTCAATCATTTTATTTTGCAAAACATCGTCACCAATTTTATTTACAGTGATTCCTTTTGCATATGGCAAATTTATTTTTTCTAAAATCAGATGATTATTTTTAAGCCAGCCATTTTCAAAAGGAAATTCATTTTCATTCATAAATCCTTTTTCAAAAAGAGAATACAATTTTCCATTTTCTTCTATTCCCAAATCTGCAAAAGTTTCTTCTTTTACCGCTACAACTTCTGATAATTTCAATTGATGATTAAAAGCGCCGGCAATACCCGCCTGAATTGCCAAATCATATTTTTTCCCGAATAATTTTTTGGAAAGATGAAAAACGGTTGATGGAATCCCAACGCCTGTTATCAAAATATCAGCAGAAATATTTTCTTTTAAAAAAGGTTCAATTTCAAAATCAGTTGCAGCAACAATTAATAAATTCATCGGGCAAATTTCGTAATAACATTCGTATTATGAATTCAGCAGTTTACCTTTGCAAAAAATTTGGTTATCGATGTTGTTTTTGACACGTATAGAACATTTTAATGCCGCACATAAATTGTTCAATCCACAGTGGAGCAAGGAAAAAAACGAATTAGTATTTGGAAAATGTGCTAATGAAAACTGGCACGGACACAATTATGAATTGCATGTAACGATCAAAGGAGAAGTGTCTGCTGATACGGGTTTCGTCGTCAATGCAAAAACCTTAAGTTCCCTGATCAAAGAATATGTTTTGGAAAAACTGGATCACAAAAACCTGAATTTAGATGTAGATTTTTTGAAAGGAAAAATGTGTTCAACAGAAAATCTTGCCATAGAAATATGGAAACAATTAATTCCACATTTGCCTGAAGATGTGCATTTGCATTGTATCAAATTGTATGAAACTCCGCGGATATTTGTTGAATATTATGGCGACTGAAAATGATTTGTTTAAATTTAACCGATGAATAAAAGAGTGTCTGTTTATAGAAAAGAACATTTCAATGCGGCTCATCGCTTGCACAATCCTGCCTGGGATGAACAAAAAAATGATGCAGTTTTCGGGAAGTGCAACAATCCTAATTTTCATGGACACAATTATGAACTGGTGGTGAAGATAACCGGCGAACCGGGAGCTGACACGGGTTTTGTCATTGATCTGAAATTTTTAAGCGATCTTATTAATGAAACCGTTCTTCAGAAACTCGATCATAAAAATCTGAACCTGGACGTTCCTGAATTTTCTAATCTGAATCCAACAGTTGAAAATATTGCAATCGTCATTTATGATTTGTTGCGAAGCAAAATTGATCAGAAATTAGATTTGCAAATCCGTTTGTATGAAACTGAAAAAAATTTTGCTGAATATCCTGTATCCTGATTTTAATTCTTAATAAAAAACTTTATGGCTTATAAAAAAATTGAACATTACGACGAAGATGTTACAAAAGAACTGATGCAAAATTATCG
>JAICKT010000666.1 GCA_025927795.1 Parafilimonas sp.
CCATTCGCTGTAAGTGCCCCAATGCATAAGCAAGCCAAATTTTATATCCTGCCAATGCGCAAGTTTTTGCTGCACTAAAGTATCGGAAGGAACTACATAATCATTTGAAAAGTTATGCTGCTGTGTATATGCCTTTACAGCTATTAATAATAGAAGAGAGAAGAAAATTTTTTTCATTTGTAATTATTTTAATTATGGAAAACATTAACTAACAGTTACGGTTAAACGCAATAATAAATAAGTATCGGTATATTAAAATTAAAGTAACTGATTTTTTCTATCTCAATATATTGCTCTTTAAATAATTATTGAACTTATTATAATATCTTTTTATTAGCAACTATTGAATACACTAAAGGAATTTTATCACCTAATTTTTTAATGATAAATTTTCTCTCAGCCAGTTTTTCGCAATCATTAAAACACTCATACGGAGAATAATCATATTCCTTTAAATCGTCTACCTGAAAACCGTTAGTTATCAAACTCTGAAATACTTCGCTTAATGAATGATTCCACGTAACACTTTCAAGATTTATACAAGCATCTTTATCAGCATAAGTATTTTTTTCTGCTTCGATAATAGGTTCTTTTTTAAAATAGCTGTATTCAATTTTATTGAAGTCATTATCAAACATCCATACAACTGGATGAAATTCTACAAGAATAAAAGTTCCGCTTCGATTCAAATAATTATATATAAGGTTTGCCCATTTATTTAAATCAGGAAGCCAGCCAATAGTTCCATAAGACGTGAAAACTATATCAAACTTTTCATCTAAATAAAAAGGTAAATCATAAATATTACAACAGATAAAACGGGCATTGCTGTTGAGTTTGGCTGCAAGTTCTTTTGCTTTGGCAATTGAATTATCCGAAAGATCAACGCCGGTTGCAATAGCTCCCAGGCGAGCCAGCGATAAAGTATCCTGCCCGAAATGACATTGCAAATGAAGGATCGTTTTATTAGTTACATCGCCTAATAAGTTAAGTTCAATTTCATTTAATGAAGATTCGCCTTTAATGAAATTATCTACGTCATAAAATTGTGATTTGAAATGATAATCCGTCCTTTTATTCCATAACGCTTTATTTTTGCTAATATAGTCCGATGCCTGATCCATACTTACGCAAAGCAAATCATCTTTTGGTTAAAACAAAAATTAAATCGTCTATATAAATCCAATTCTAAAAATTAAATCATGTTCCATTTAAAAGGCCTTTTGTTAATAGTTTGTATACTATGTGTGTTCTCAATTTCTGCGCAAAATAATGTAAGAACCAAAACTGATTTTGATAATGGATGGAGATTTAAATTGGATAGTGTTAATGAATATAACGGTTCGGACGTAAACGATGCGAACTGGCGTACTCTTAATCTACCACACGACTGGAGCATTGAGTTTCCATTTGATTCCGCCAGTCCTTCAGGAGTTAGCGGCGGCGCTTTACGCGGCGGGCTTGCCTGGTATCGCAAAACCTTTACACTACCTGAAAGCGATAAAGGAAAAATGATCTCTATAGCATTTGATGGGGTTTATCGCAATAG
>JAICKT010000122.1 GCA_025927795.1 Parafilimonas sp.
TATTGTGCGTACTTCGCCGGCAAATAATTCAGCCTTATCTCTTCCACCGCAGCGTGGGCATTGCGGTTCACCTATATAAAAAACCTCGTCCATACCTGCATGAAAAGCATTTGATTCAAACACATCACATATCTCATCTACTATATCAAAAACAACTTTGTGCACATCAGGATTTAGCGGACAATAACTTTTGCAGTACAAATTATCCGCATTAGGCCACTCGTAATGTTCAGGCATTTTTACATTGGGGGTTTCATCAAATTGCGGATAAACAGTCAACAGCGTATTTGTTTTGCTTGCCCATGATTGATGCCCGAGCAAATTCACCTGTGGTATAAGATTGATGTTATCTTTTTTGCAAACCGCAACTATCTTTTTTACATCACTTTCAGATAATGCACCGCTGTCTGCAAGTTCCGGATGCGATTTATACTGATAGTTATAATCAATACGAAGTATTAATGTATTTACTTTTCGCGGGGCTAATTCTTCATCAATAAATTTTATAAATCTATCGAGGTCGTTTGGCGCCGGAGCACCAATGCAAAATCCGCGAACGGGTAATAAGCTGTCTAAATTTGTTTGTGCATGTAAATTGAAACACAAGAAAAACATCACTAAAAAACAAGCTGCTTGTTTCATTTATCGAGATTTTAATTATAAAGAAAGATTACATGTTAGGTGCGATATTATTCATTTTTTTAAACCAACCACTCAATAAATTAATAATGCTTAAGCTAACAATCGTTATTAATTGTTGAAACAAATTAATTTTGTGTTTCAACTTTTCTAATGAATTATTTGCCTGAAAACAAAATTCGCATTGTAACTGCAGCTTCTTTATTTGATGGACATGATGCTGCGATAAATATTATGCGCCGCATTTTACAAAGCAAGGGCGCTGAAATTATTCATCTGGGTCATAACCGCAGCGTAAAAGAAATTGTTGAATGTGCTATAGAAGAAGATGTGCAGGGCATTGCTATAACATCATACCAGGGTGGTCACATCGAGTTCTTTAAATACATGAAAGATTTGCTCGATGAAAATGGATGCGGGCATATAAAAATTTTTGGCGGTGGTGGCGGCACTATTCTTCCGCAGGAAATAAATGAATTACACAACTATGGTATTACAAGAATTTATTCACCAGATGATGGAAGAAAGATGGGGCTTGAGGGCATGATTGAAGATGTGATAGAAAGCCTTAGCCCCCTCTCAATCTCCCCCGGCGCGGGAGAAGACTGGCAACAGTCTGAGTATTGGCAGGCACCAAAAAAGTGGAATGGGAAATTACCATTAGGTGAAGTAAAAGATATACGAAGAATTGCAAGAGCAATTACTTTGGCAGAATGTGGTTTAGTAAATATTGAAGACAATATTGCTGCAAAAAAATATGATGGTTCAATTACAGTAAATCATTTTAATGCAGACCCGGTTTTATATGGAAGATTAAAAGAGTTTGCTTTAATACATCGTAAAGAAGCAACTGTTGCAGAAGAAGTTTTATGGAATAAGTTAAGAGCAAAAAAAGAAGGTTATAAATTCAGAAGGCAACACATCATTGGTCAATTCATCGCTGATTTTGTAAACCTGCAAAAAGGATTAATTATAGAAGTTGATGGCAACTATCACCAGTTACCGAACATGAAGCTTAGTGATGCAGAAAGAACAAAAGAGTTGAAGCATTTAGGCTTTGAAGTATTAAGATTTAATAATGATGAAATATTATACAACTTAGAAAATGTAGTCAACAAAATACATTCAACATTAAAAGCTCTACCCAATAAAAAAGTTGAAGAAAACAGCACGATGTTACCAAACGCTTCCCCCGCCGGGGGAAGTTGGAAGGGGGCAGTTCTCGGAATAACAGGCACCGGCGGTGCAGGTAAATCTTCTGTAACTGATGAAATTGTGCGCCGTTTTTTAAATATTTATACTGATAAAACTATTGCTGTTGTTTCGGTTGATCCTTCACGCAAAAAAACTGGCGGCGCATTGTTGGGAGATAGAATAAGAATGAATTCTATTTCACATCCGCGTGCGTACATGCGCAGTCTTGCTACACGCGATGATAATATTGCATTAAGTTCCGCAGTTGAACATGCATTGGAAATTTGTAAAGCCGCCAATTTTGATTTTATCATTTTAGAAAGTGCCGGTGTTGGTCAGAGTGATGCATCTATTTTAGATTATTGCGATGTGAGCATGTATGTGATGACGCCTGAATATGGCGCTGCATCGCAATTGGAAAAAATAAATATGCTCGATTATGCAGATATCGTTTGCATCAACAAATTTGATAAAGCGGGTGCATTAGACGCATTGCATGATGTGCGCAAACAATATAAACGCAATCGCAGTTTATGGAATGCAAAAGATGAATCACTACCAATTATCGGAACGATTGCATCACAATTTAATGATGCAGGCATTAATGAGTTATTTGAAAAAATAATGCTCACTGTTGAAGAAAAAACTAAAATTGATTTTGGCAAGATTGAAGTGCATCATATAAAAGATACCACATCAAAATCACTCATCATTCCGCCAAAGCGTGTTCGTTATCTTTCTGAAATTGCAGAGAACAATCGTGACTATGATAAATGGGTTGATGAGCAATGCACGATTGCATCCAAGTTGTATAAAATTGATGGTGTTCTTGAAGAAAAAAACCTAACAGGTCTTGAAGGCCTGTTAGGTTTTAAACAACATTATGAAAAGCAATTAAATCCGGAATGCAGGAAACTAATTGATAACTGGTCATCATTACAAAAAAAATACAGCGCAGATTTTTTTGAATATACAGTTCGTGATAAAGTCATCAAACAACCTTTGGTTACTTTATCATTAAGCGGAACAAAAATTCCAAAACTGGTGTTACCAAAATATAATGATTGGGGTGATATTTTAAGATGGCAATTACAGGAAAATGTGCCGGGCGAATTTCCATTTACTGCAGGCGTATTTGAATTGAAACGACAAGGCGAAGACCCAACAAGAATGTTTGCCGGTGAAGGCGGACCTGAACGTACCAACAAACGTTTTCATTATGTTTCATTAGAACAACCGGCAAAGCGTTTGAGCACTGCATTTGACAGTGTTACATTGTATGGTGAAGACCCGGATCATCGTCCTGATATTTATGGAAAAATCGGTAACAGCGGAGTGAGCATTGCAACCGTTGATGATGCAAAAAAATTATACAGCGGCTTTGATTTGTGCGATGCAAAAACATCTGTGAGCATGACCATTAACGGACCTGCACCAATTATTCTTGCATTTTTTATGAACGCTGCAATTGACCAGCAGTGTGAAAAGTGGATAATTGATAATGGACAGTTAACAATGGTTGAAGAAGCTTTTAAAAAGAAGTATGCGCATCAAAATAAACCAACTTACTACAATCCATCATCGCCTGAAAGATTGCCTGAAGGCAACGATGGTTTGGGTTTAAAATTATTGGGTTTAAGTGGCGATGAAGTGTTGCCGAAAGATGTATATGAAAAAATTAAAGCAGGAACACTGGCACAGGTTAGAGGAACAGTACAGGCAGATATTTTAAAAGAAGACCAGGCACAAAATACCTGCATCTTTTCAACAGAATTTGCATTAAAATTAATGGGTGATGTGCAGCAATATTTTATTGATCAGAAAGTAAGAAATTTTTATAGTGTAAGTATTAGTGGTTATCATATTGCGGAAGCTGGCGCTAATCCAATTACGCAACTTGCATTCACACTTTCAAATGGATTTACTTATGTAGAATATTATTTAAGCAGAGGAATGAACATTGATGATTTTGCACCTAATCTTTCTTTCTTTTTCAGCAACGGAATGGATGCGGAGTACAGCGTGATCGGAAGAGTTGCAAGACGCATTTGGGCAAAGGCGATGAAGTATAAATACAAAGCCAATGATCGTTCACAGAAATTAAAATATCATATTCAAACAAGCGGCAGAAGTTTGCATGCGCAGGAAATTGATTTTAATGATATACGCACAACATTACAAGCTTTGTATGCGATTTATGATAATTGTAATTCGCTTCATACAAACGCTTACGATGAAGCAATCACCACACCAACAGAAGAAAGTGTGCGTCGTGCAATGGCTATTCAATTAATTATTAACCGTGAATTGGGTTCTGCAAAAACAGAAAACTTTATTCAGGGTTCATTTGCAATTGAAGCATTAACTGATTTGGTTGAAGAAGCTGTGCTTGCTGAGTTTGATAGGTTAACAGAACGGGGCGGTGTTCTTGGTGCGATGGAAAGAATGTATCAACGTAATAAGATACAGGAAGAAAGCATGGTGTATGAAATGCAAAAATCAACAGGAGAATTACCGTTGATCGGTGTAAATACTTTCCTCAATAAAAAAGGCAGCCCTACAATAACTCCAACAGAAGTCATTCGTTCAACAACAGAAGAAAAAGAACAGCAGATTGCAAATCTGAATGCGTTTCATCAACGCAATAATTTAAAAAGCGAAGAAGCCTTGAAGAAGCTTCAACAAGTTGCTGTTAATAATGAAAATATTTTTGAGGAATTAATGGAGACCGTAAAATATTGTTCACTCGGGCAAATTACACATGCATTATACGAAGTCGGCGGACAATATCGCCGTAACATGTAATTTTATTTTTTTTTAATTATCACATGCACAAAAAAATTTTATTAGCAATTCTTGCAATCCCTGCTTTTTATTTTTCAAATGCACAAACAAAAAAATTCGACAGCACACTGAAGATGGGTGATGTTGGCTACAGGGTTACATGCTATAATAAAAAGATAGAAAATAATGCCGTAACAATACGACCAATTGGATTTAAAGATTATTCAAAGCCTTTTGATATTCCTGTTATTGGAGTATTCGAAAAAGCGTTGATCGACGATTTTAATGATGATGGTTTTCCGGATCTTGTTTTTTATTCTTTTGATGATAAAGACCGGGCGCAGATATACGCAATTGCATCTGTTTCTAATAAATCCTGTGCACCGATTTACGTGCCTGATATATACATTGAACCTAAAATAAGAAACGGTTATGAAGGGCATGATGAATTAACTTCAATGGGTGGATTTCTTATCAGGAAATTTCCGGTTTATCAAACAGACAGTACAACAAAAAATACATCGGTTATTGGTACACGCGTGATTGAATACAAAGCAAAATCGAATACGTCAAATCCCGATAATCCAACTTTCAAATTTGAAGTATTTAAAAGCTATGATATGAAGCAATAAGAAAAATCATCTGTATGAATTTATATCTTTAGCGCATGAACAAAATAATAATCCTAACGGTTTTTCTTATCTTTTCTCAACTCTGCGCACATAGTCAAACAACAATAACAAAATGGAAAGATGATAAAAAGGGTGCTGTCTCAATTACGTTTGATGATGGCAACCGCAATCAATTTAAATATGCTTTGCCTATTTTGGAAAGATTGCAATTGCCTGCTACATTTTATGTTATTACAGGTCCAATTATTGGTTCGCAATATCCCGGAAAATTTATCGGACGAAATGTTGATGACATTATTAAAGAAACTGCAACAATTCCTACCGATTCAACAAATTATTTTGAACGTGCATCTGCTGCGAAATATTTAAATCGCATAGGCGCCGATGCATATTATGATAAAAGCGCCATTGCTTTTGAAGATGGGAAAATTGATAAAGCATATAAAATAATGGACACACTTTATCAGAAAGCAAGAAATGGCTCTTTTAAAACAGGAATTGAATACAGCGACGAAGTTGCACAGGAAATGGGTTTGAGTTGGGACAGCATTAAGGTTTATGCAAGTAAAGGATATGAATTTGCAAGTCATACTGTAACGCATACGCATCTTGCTGTGCTCGATACAACTAATATTAATTATGAATTGTACAAAAGCAAAGAAGATATAAGAAATCATTTGGGTGATGAATACACTTTTGATGCAGAAATACCTTTTGGCATTGAACATCCGCGAGCATTGAAATATGGTTTTCCTGCTTATGCAGCGTTGCGCAATATGGTGAGAGATTCTTTCATGTTTGAAATAAACCGCGGTTATAAAACGCAGCCTGGTTCATCAGATAAAGAATATGTGCAATGGCAGCGCGGACCGCTTTCCAAAACAACTTTGGATCAAATGAAATCTTATATCGATACAACACTTGCCCATAATAATATTTGGCTGGTTTTAGTCTTTCATGGAATTAATGGCTTAGGTTGGGAAGCACTGCCGGATTCTGTGCTTGCTGCATATTTTCATTATATCAAACAAAATGAAAGTAATTTATGGATTACTACTTTTAAAGAAGCAGGGAAATATATGCGTGAAAGAATGCATACAACTGTTACCGAAAATAAAAATGATAAAAAGATTTCTGTTCAACTTACGCAATCATTGGATGAACATGTTTATAATGTTCCGCTTACTTTAAAAACATACGTACCAAAAAACTGGAAGTCTGTAAAAGTTGTGCAAGGCAATCATCAACAAAAATTGCAACCAAAAAATGATGCAAGTGGAAATTATATTTTATATGATGCGATGCCTGGAAAGACAAATATTGAATTATCTGTATTATAAGATTTGATGGCACAAAGTTGGAAGTAGTATGTACTAAACATACATATGAAACCAGTAAAAGACCGCCACCTTGATGTACCTGGCGAAGCCAATCGCGATAAACACATCAATTTTTTAGCAGAAGAAATGGGTGATGCTGACCCGGCTGATGAACAGTTTGATGATGACGATGAAAATGAAGATGTTGATACAGAAAGTACTGAAGACGTAGATAATGGTTTTTTTACGGATGATGATAATTCTTTGCAAACAGAAGAGGAAAACGAAAACGATGATCGTCAGTCTGCAAGAAAAGAAAAGGTTTCTCCATTAGTGCCAGATGAACAAACAACATTGGGTGATAATATAACAGTTGCTAATAAAAATGAAGACATTCTTACCCCGGTAAAAGATGATGAGCAGACCATTTATACAAATAATAAGCATCAGGCAGGTTAATTTATACGGCAAATGGAATAGCTGGTTCGAGTTTGATTTATTCTTTTTTCCACCTATTTTTGCCGTCCTTTTACGGTGAGGTGGGTGAGTGGCTCAAACCAGTAGTTTGCTAAACTGCCGTACGGGTTAAACTGTACCGAGGGTTCGAATCCCTCCCTCACCGCTGGAAACAGTTTATCTAACTTCAATTAATTAAAGAAAGCTCGTGAAACGCAAGTGGGACGCGCTTTTTTGTTTTTTAGCACTTCCTTAGTTTACACGGTTTTACCTCATTTTATGTCCGACTTTAGTGAGCAATTCGTACACCTGTACTCAACTTGCCAAAAGTCGGACAAAACTTAACACAAAGCACTTAAAGTTAACATGTTATGCAAATCAAACTCACGATTTGAGTTTGATTAAAAACCAATTTTATAACTATTAAAAGTGCGACTCATGGAAAAAAATTTTGGATGTTTTTTCTACTTAAAGAAAAAAGGGAAAGATGAAAAAAATGAGATTGACATTTATCTCAAGATCACAGTTGATTCAGCATTTGTTCAACTAAGTACTAAACGAAAATGCTTCAAAGTAAACTGGAATGTAAAAGCAGGCAGAGCGGAAGGCAAAACAGATTATGCAAAAAGCATAAACATGTATCTCGATACGCTTCAACAAAAAGTTTTTGAAGCAAAAAGAAAACTGATTGAATTGGATATTGAAGTAACACCACATGCCATCAAAGATTTGATGTTAGGTAACAACATCAACAAGCAGAAGAACATGCTCATTGAGTTATTCAAACGTCATAATGAGCAGATAAAAGCATTGGTTGGCAAGGAATACGCCCAAGGCACTTACCAAATATTTAATCGAACCCTTAACCACACAATTGATTTTTTAAATCATTACTTAAAGGTTTCTGATATTGACATCAATAAACTCGATTATGATTTCATTAAAGAATTTGAGTTTTGGTTTAAAAGTGTAAGAAAATGTGACCACAATACAACAATGAAATACTTAAGTTGTTTCAAGAAAATAATTGTTCATTGCGTTAAGAGTGGTAAACTACTACGTGATCCATTTTTAGGTTTTAGTATGGCGAGGCGTGAAGTAGAAAAACAAGCGCTTACAGAATCTCAATTACAAGCTATAGCGAGAGAAAACTTTGGACCACCACGTTTGCGACTTGTACGTGATATATTTTTATTCTGCTGCTTCACCGGTCTTGCTTATGCAGATGTTCAAAAATTAAAACGTTCTGAAATTATTGAAGGTTCTAACAATGAATTATGGATAATCACAAAACGACAAAAAACAAATACAACATCGAGGATACCCATACTACCAACAGCGATTGAAATTATTGACCGATATAAAGACAATATACAATGCCAATTAAAAGGAACGGTATTACCTGTTTTAACCAATCAGAAGATGAATTCTTATTTAAAAGAAATCGCTGATAAATGTGATGTCCATTTTAATCTTACTTTTCATATTGCACGACATACGTTTGCTACAACGGTTACCTTAAGTAATGGTGTGCCCATTGAAACTGTTGCAAAAATGCTTGGTCACCGAAATCTTAAAACAACACAGCACTATGCGAAGATTTTAGATAAGAAAATTAGTGATGATATGAAGCGGCTGAAAGATTATAAATTATAGCAGCTGCAATCAATAACATTTGCGGCAATAAACTAAATGTTGATATTTCAGAGGCCTGACAAAGCAATATGGAACGATTTGAAAGAATCATCTCATTTGAATCTTGCATCACACGGGACTGAAAAATAAGACTGAATAATCCGAGAATTATAGTCTCATCTTAGAACATGCAAGAATAAAAAAGAAAATTGAAACACAATCATTATTTTAGTATTCAATAAGCTTACCTTATGAGATGCTGCGCTGCCCCTCAACTTTTTATATTGATTGCGCTAATTTGCCCTAGAGTTAGCTCGTTTTCACAAAAACCACCGAACCTTGAACTTCTTTTTTCCAGATTGAAACATTATGATTCATTGCCTTCTAAAACCTATGCAGATGACAGCATTGCTGTTGGGGTAATAGGAAGGCTATGTTGGGAGTACAGGCTAATAAACAAAGATTCCGCAATGTATTATGGCAATGAAGCTATGCAGATTGCCCAACGCGCAAACTATAAAAAAGGAATTGGATTAATCTGTACTCAAATGGCGGCAGTTTACAGATTGCAGGGAGATTTTATAAATGCTCTGAATTATCATAGTAAAGCATTAGATGTATGGCTTTCTTTTAAAAATAGTAATCCCAACTATTATTATTCATCAATAATACTTGATGAAGCCAGAACTTATAATAATATGGGTATAATTTATGACCAACTCGGCGAAAACACTAAAGCTATGGAGCTTTATTTGAAGGCATTGGCAATTGATGAATCAAAAAATAATGAAATAGGCATGGCAAATAAATTAGGGAATATTGGTACTCTGTTTTTAAAACAATCTGACTATGATAAAGCGCTGTCTTATTATTTGAAAACACTTGATATAGCTGAAAAAAAAGATGAAAAAACTATACTCTCTGAATGCTATGGACATATTGGATTTGCGTACTGGAAAAAGCAAAACCGTGATAGCGCAATGAATTATTATCAGAAAGCGCTTAAAATGAATGAGAGCGTTGGAAATAAAAAATTGTTAAGTGATAATTTAAGCGATATGTCACTTATTTATGAAGAAGAAAAAAATTATGCAACCGCTCTCGAATACGCTAATAAATCCATCGAATTAAAAAAAGATATTGATGACAGGTCTGGCATTGCGGCTACTTATGGAAACATCGGATCAATGTATTTAAATTTAAATCAATTACCGGAAGCAGAAAAATATCTTATCACTGCAAAAAACATGGCAGATAGTTTAAGTGAAAAATCACTTCAATTGGATCAATACATGCATTTATGTTCCCTGTATACTAAAAAGGAGCAATATCATGAGGCACTAATTTATGAGCAAAAAGCTACAGCATTTAAAGATTCGCTTTTCAATCAGCAAAAAACGCAAGAGCTAACAAGTAAAGAATTAAATTATGAGTTCGATAAAAAAACTGCCGCATCAAAAGCTGAATATGAAAAACAGATTGCAATTGCCGAAGCCAATAAAAAGTTAGCAATTGCTGAATCTGAAAAGAAAACTATTCAGGCAGAAACTGAAAAAAAATTGGGCATTGCAAATGCTGAAACGAAAAGAGTGGCTGCGGAAGCAGAAACAGAAAAAACAATTTTAGAATCAAATAAAAGAATCGCAATTACCGAGGCGGGAAGAAAAAGAAACCAGGCAGAAGCCGACAAGAAAATAGCGGTATCAAATGCAGCATTAGAAAAGCAAACATTAATGCGCAATGCAATTGCAGCCGGTGCGGGTATTTTAATTTTATCATCTTTTATTAGTTTTTTCTTTTACAAACGCAAAAGAGATGCAGACCAAAAACAAAAAGAAACCTATTTAAACTTACAGGCTGCCGAAAATGAAATGAAAGCGTTACGTTCTCAAATGAACCCTCACTTTATATTTAATGCACTTGGTTCTATCCAATCATTTTTATTAAATAATCAGCCTGCTGATGCAGATAAATATTTATTGAAATTTAAAGAGCTTATTCGGCTTGTTCTTGAGAATTCAAGGCAGCAACAAGTTGCATTGGCTGAAGATATGAAAGCAATGGAGCTTTATATGCAACTTGAGAATATTCGAATGAATAATCCTTTCTCTTACCATTTCCAAATTGATAATAACATCAATACCGAGCAAGCCGAAATACCGGCGCTTATACTTCAACCATTTATTGAAAATGCAATATGGCATGGATTACAGTGTAAAAAAGAAGCGGGGGGACGCATTAGCATTCTTGTCAATAAGCAAGATGATAATTTGGTTTGCATTGTAGAAGACAATGGTGTTGGAAGAAGCAGTGAAAAGAATAAAACAAATTCTCCGTTCAAAAAGGAATCTTTAGGTATTAAGCTAACGGAAGAAAGATTAAAAATCTTAAACGCAATAAAAAAAGTAAACGCATATTTTAAAATTACCGATCTTTTTACAAATGATAATAAACCCTGCGGCACAAGGGTAAAACTTGTTTTGCCATTTAGTGCATGATAAACACAGTTATTATTGAAGACAATCAAAAACATGTTGAAAAACTTAATAAGCTGCTAAAAGATAATTTTTCAGACATACATGTGCTTGCTGTTTGTATCACGGTCAATCAGGGTATAAACGCAATAAGAAAATATAAACCACAACTCGTTTTCTTAGATGTACAATTAGAACCTGGCAGCGGGTTTGAA
>JAICKT010000139.1 GCA_025927795.1 Parafilimonas sp.
AATACAATAAAGAAATTAAATATGCCCATATAAACACCAATTTTATCTTCGGGTAAAGCGCCCGCAAGCATTGCATACGGCATTGAAAGAATGCTGCTCCAGGCAATGCCAACGCCCGTCATACAGAAATATAGTTCATAAGGCTGCGTAACAAAACGTACACAAATTAAACCCACTGCACCACATAAAAGACATAAAGCATGTGTTGCCTTGCGACCTAAATTTTTTGCAATGGATGGAATTATTAGAGCAAATAAAAATGCAACGATATTGTAGTAAGCCAATGTTAGTCCGCCATATTCAATGCCTTTTGTATAAACCGGATCACTCGTGTTGGTTGCATGAAAAACGTCTCTTGCTACTGCTGTGTTATAATAGAACCACATGAGAAATAAACCAGGCCATGTAAAAAATTGGACAATAGCAAGCTGCTTCATTTTTTTAGGCATGCGCATTATTGAATCGTTTATTTCTTTTATGCCACCGCCAAAACCTTTGTTACTTTCTTTTACCTTGTTTTTAAAATCTAAATCAGCAGGCGGATATTCTTTGCTCGTTAATATTGTATATAACACGGCTGTAAAAAATATTGAAGCACCTGTATAAAAAGCAAATTTTACTGACGATGGAATTTCTCCGTTTACAGAAGTTCTTGAAACATGAAATATATTCGACATAATCCAGGGCAATGCGGATGCAATACTTCCTCCAAGACCGATTAAAAAACTTTGCATTGCAAAGCCTTTTGTGCGT
The DNA here is from genome assembly GCA_025927795.1 of Parafilimonas sp. GTDB lineage: Bacteria > Bacteroidota > Bacteroidia > Chitinophagales > Chitinophagaceae > Parafilimonas. Next base: position 754 of record JAICKT010000139.1, read on the forward strand.
TGGCTTTCAGGTAATTTATCGGCAACAAAAGCACGGAAAGGTTCCATTGCAATATTGCCCGATGTATCAAGTATCCAAAGCAAACCTGCAGCCATCCACAATGAGCCACTGTTAGGCATAAGAAATAAACAAATTGTACTTAATAAAGCACCAACAAAAAAATAAGGTCTGCGTCTGCCCCACCATGGATGCCATGTGCGGTCGCTCATATAACCAATAATTGGTTGAACTAGTAAACCTGTAAGTGGCGCAGCTAAAAATAAAAGAGGGATTTGATCCGGCGATGCTTTTAAATATTCATAGATAGGACCCATGTTTGCACGTTGCAAATCCCAGCCAAACTGAATACCGAAGAAACCAAAACTCATGTTGAATATCTGGAGAAATCTCAGTTTTGGTTTTACAGTAACAGCGTTGGAATTAACAGAAGCAGTTGCGGACATAACAATCGTTTGTGCAACAAATATGTATAAAATAATGCTTGCAAAATCAATTATTTTTTAAGGGCGTGAATCGCAACCAACCCACGAGAAAACTTGTTTAAACGATTTCAAAACAATTATTAACTTCAATCAGTGCTTGTGCTATTTAAATTAATAATGTAAATCATGAGTAATTCTAATCAACCAACATTAGGTAATGGAAAAATCTGTTATCTCGAGTTGCCTTCAAGAGATATTAATGAATCTTCATCTTTCTACAATAAAGTTTTCGGTTGGAGTATAAGAACAAGAGGTGATGGTACAGTGGCTTTTGATGATGGTGTTGGCCAGGTAAGCGGCGCGTGGAAAAAAGATAGGAAACCTTATTCAGAAATAGGATTGCTTATATATATAATGGTTGACGATATTGAAGCAACAATAAAATTAGTAACAGAAAATGGCGGAAAAATAGTGCAACCCGTAGGCGGCGATGCACCAGAAATTACTGCAAGGTTTGCTGATCCTTCAGGAAATATTCTTGGCTTGTACGAAGAACATGGTTAACAGTAGTTTTAATATCTTAGGTGAATAGTTATTCACTTAAGATTTACTTTTCTCAAAAAATAAATTGGTATAAAACCACTGTAAATTAGAAGGCATAGCGAATACCCAAACCGCCCCAGCCACCTTCAAAATAATTGTAACCAACAAAATTGAAAGAAGGTTGCCAATCAAGGCTAACATCTAAAGGCGCGCCTTTTACTTTATAATCTAATCCAAGTACACCATCAATACCAATCATAACGCCGTCATCACGTGTTGGAAAAACATTCTTCCAGTGATTACTCCAAAAACCAATGTGTGCGCCCGGCCCTACATACCACTTTAAACCTTCCGCACCAACTATGTCGCCATTAATTTCATAGAGACCAGTGAAGCGCGTTCCATAATTCCAGAAATATGCTAAACCTTCTAAAGAAATATTTGGTTTGGTAAAAGATTTTACTGAAACAGAACCAGGATAAAATTTTATACCAATAGCAGTTTTATAAGTTGTGCCCATTGCCATTTTTTGTGCACTGGCATATACAGTTATTGTAACAAGACAGATAACAATCAACAGTTTTCTCATCTTATAATTTTTAAAAGTGAATAATTAAAAAGTATATCTTATAGCAAAGCCTCCAAATGCAGGTGTGAATCCCGCAGAGCCAAGTAATGTTACGGCAGGCTCCCAATCCACACTAACGTTTATTGGTGCATCTTTAATTTTATAATCGAGCCCGATAATGCCATCAATACCTAAATCTACATGCGAATTATAATTGTCTTTAAATTCAGATTTCCAAAAACCAAGATGCCCGCCCAGACCAATAAACCATGATAATTCCGGTACCTTATCAAACGTGTAAAAATTAAATTCATATAAACCTGCAACACGAAAGCCTTTATGCCACGATGTAAATTGTGCTTCAAGATTGCGCGAATCAGAAACAAATTTTTTATAGGTAAGAGAAAAACCGCCGGGAAATTTTAATCCGAGGGCGCGGTTATAAGGCGCCTGTGCATGAGCAATTGTTATTGTTGATGTTAGCAGAAGTACAAAAAATATTTTTTGCATTGTGTTGTTTTAAGTTGAAGTGAAACGAAATTGCACAAAAAATTGTTATGAAGCAGTTGTTAATTCGTTTGTATTATTTAGCATAAATTAATTGTTGTCATACACAACTGTGTTCATTAATGATAATTCGCTTCAGGTTTATAAAATTTATTTTGCAAAGTGCAAAAAGCGAATACATTTGTCGGTACTAATCATTTTTTAAATTAAATTATTATGAACAAAGCTGAACTGGTTTCTAAAATTTCAGATGATTCAGGTATTAGCAGATCGCAGGCTAATGCCGCTCTTAATTCTTTTATTGATACAGTTACCAAAACTTTAAAATCAGGAAATAAGGTTACACTTGTTGGTTTTGGTACTTTTTCTGTTTCAAAACGCAATGCGCGTACAGGCAGAAATCCACAAACAGGCGCCACAATTAAAATTAAAGCTAAAAAAGTTGCGCGCTTCAAAGCAGGTAAAGAACTCGCAGCTAAATTATAAATGCTACGATTGCTGAAAGGCTGGCTGCAAATACAGACAGCCTTTTAATTTTGATAATAATTATTTTATTTTTAAATTTAATATTATGGGACGAGGAGATAAGAAAACCAAAAGAGGAAAAATTTCAAAAGGTTCATTTGGAAAAAGCAGGCCTGCAAAACCCGGTAAAAATAAAAAAGCAAAACCTGAAAAACCAGAATAATGTTGATAAGCGTTTTGTATGCTTATGGAGCAAGTCTATCAACCTTCCAACTCCCGCTAACGGTTTTGGTATATTGTATGCGATCGTGCAAACGGTTACTGCGACCCTGCCAAAACTCTATTAATTCAGGCATTACCCGGTAACCTCCCCAATGTGGTGGCCGGGGAATGCTGTTTTTAAATCTGTTTGAAAACTGCTGTACATTTTCTTCGAGCACACTCCTGTTCTCAATTATTTTACTTTGCGGAGAAGCCCATGCACCTATGCGGCTGCCTTCAGGTCTTGAAAAGAAATATTCATCACTTTCTGCAGCAGAAATTTTTTGGGCAACTCCTTCAATTCTTATTTGCCTTTCAATTTCTTTCCAAAAAAATATTAAAGCTGCATTTGGATTTTCAGCTAATGCTTTCCCTTTATTACTTTCATAATTTGTAAAAAAAACAAAACCTCTTTCATCAAATCCTTTTAATAAAACAATTCTTGCAGAAGGCTTACCGCTTTTTGTTGATGTAGCAAGCGTCATTGCATTTACTTCTAAAATTTCACTGGCAAGTGCATCATTCCACCAATGCGCAAATTGTTCAGTAGGATTTGACGCAACGTCGCTTTCATTAAGTGAGTGAAGACTATAATCTCTGCGTATATCTGCAATGCTTTTGTTCATCACTATTATTCCCCTTTAGGGGTTAGGGGTTTAATTTACCAGTGTACCTATATTTAAACCTTCTACTACTTTTAAAAGATTACCGGATTTATTCATGTCAAAAACTATAATGGGCAAATTATTTTCCATGCAAAGTGTAAAGGCAGTCATATCCATTACCTTCAGATTTTTTAAAATGCATTCCTGAAAAGTAATGCTTTCATATTTTACAGCAGCTAAATCTTTTTCAGGATCGGCCGTATAAATTCCATCAACGCGTGTACCTTTTAAAATTACATCAGCTTTTATTTCCAAAGCTCTTAACGAGCCTGCAGTATCTGTAGTAAAATATGGATTACCTGTACCTGCTGCAAAAATTACAACACGTCCTTTTTCTAAATGCCGTATGGCTCTTCTGCGTATATATGGTTCTGCAACCTGCTCCATTTTTATAGCGCTTAATAAACGTGTATCTACACCATTTCTTTCAAGCATAGCCTGCATTGCCATACCGTTTATTGATGTGGCAAGCATGCCCATATAATCGCCATGTGCACGTTCAATTCCGCTTTCAATTTCGTTTGCACCGCGATAAATATTGCCACCGCCAATTACCAATGCCACCTGCACACCAATATCCGTTATGCTTTTTATTTCATTTGCATATTGTTCAATTATTAAAGGATTAAACGGCTCAAAGCCATTAGCACTATTACCCATTAAAGATTCGCCTGAAAGTTTTAATACAACGCGTTTATACTTTGGAAGCATGCAGTTTATTTAATTACGGGCTGCAAATTAACCTGAAATTTTTGTTTTAAGTAATAACGTGTATTAGAGCGCGATGATTATTGAAGATACCGTTATCAGCTCTCACAATATTGAATAAATGTTTCAGCAATATATTTCATTTGTGCTGCATCTATTGGTTTTGTTATAAAGCCTGCCTTATATTCTGCAGCAAATTTTTTATCTAAAGGCTGGGATGAAGTAGTAAATAAAATTGCCGGAATTTTAGCAAAGCGGCTATTTTTTCTTATTTGCTTTAATGCCTCGATGCCGTTCATTTTTGGCATATTAATATCCAAAATAATTAAGCATGGCGCCGGGTCTGATGGAGAAAGATTATTAAGATAAGATACAGCTTCAACGCCATTATTATGAATCACTATTTCTATATCCTGCGAATATTTTTGAAGAGAATCTTTAATTAATTGCTGATCATCCTCATCATCTTCGGCATATAAAATAATATTTTTTGAGTTAATGTTCTTTTTAACCATGGTAAAGTAGTCGATTTTTCGGGAAGCTCTTCAATACTAAATTAATATAAACAGCAGTAATTTTAATTGGTATCTCATTAGCTATTATAAAAATAAAATTCTTTATAGCAACTGAAAAATAATTTTTTAGAAATACTATTTTTAAATTACTAATCTCAAATTTGTATTTTTATTGTTTTAAATTAAAACGTAAAATAGAGGTATTTTATGCGGATAAATTTTTTAATCGTTTCCATTGTTTTGTTAGCTAATACGCAAAGTGCAATTGCAAACAATTATACAATTAAAGATACAAGCGGCAACAATGTGCTTACACAACAAGATAGGCAGGAAGACTGGAAATTATTGTTTGATGGCAGAACCCTGAACGGATGGCGTACCTATAAAAATCAGCCTGGTTCATGGAAAGTAAATAACGGAACTATATGCAGCGAAAGATCGGAAGGAAATGCGCATGCGGATTTAATAACGGATGAACAGTTTGAGAATTTTGAATTATCTATTGACTGGAAAATATCTCCGAAAGGCAATAGCGGTATTATGTACCTTGTAACAGAAAATTATGATAATGCTTTTGAAAGCGGCCCTGAATATCAATTAATAGACGATGATGGTTTCCCCGAGCATATTGAAGAGTATCAAAAAACGGGGGCGAATTATGCCATGCAACCGCCGGCAATTAAGGCTGCAAATGCGCCGGGCGAATGGAATCATACAACAATCATTGTAAATAAAGGACATGTTGAACATTGGCTTAACGGGAAAAAAGTTGTTGAATATACTTTAGGAAGTGAAGAATGGAAAAAAGAAAAAGTTGCCGGTAAATGGAAAGATGAGGCAGGTTATGGCGCATCAAGAAAAGGACACATTGCTTTACAATCTGCACACAGCGATATTGATAATACTTACATCTGCTTCAGAAATATAAAAATTAAATTGTTGTAATAATTGTGTTACGCTTTTAGAGTTTAGAAATTAAGCGCGTTAGTTCCTGTAAATAAAATTGTGCGCATCAAAAATTTTTAAATCAATTTCTGTATTTGCTTTACAATTAAAATAATCTTCAGTTTGAATTAGTTTTCCATCAATATAAAAAACACATTTTGTTTCACTCCATCCGCCACCAAACTGCTTGTGATTACTAAAAATCCCTTCTTCTTTTTCGCCATGATTATAATTGATAAACTTTACAGCAACCAAATTCTCTTTATCAACCCATAATTGATTTGTTTTTTCTGTAGTGTCGCTTGCGCCAATTACATAAGCAGGTTTGCCGTTTAATGTTGTTTCGCAAAATTTATTAAGATCATAACCCATTCTTGTAAACATTGCTTTTACTGTATCAAAGGGATAAAAATACATGCCGCCTAAAATGAACGTAAGATCATCATCATTCGGAGACGTGCGCATTAATTTGCCGCTATGAAAACTGTAAACAGAATCTTTTGTAAAGATAGCGGCATTGCCATCCTTTGTATCGCCAAAATCAATGCGAAAATTATCGGGATAAACAATCGCTTCATGCCATTCAGAAGTTTTTATGAGGCTGTCGTTGCGGTACATGCCTGTAGTTTGATCAAACGTAAAATTCTGCATCCATTTGCCGGTATATTGCCGATACATTTTTTGCAGCACTTCTTCGCTGTTGTTGGTTTTTAGCAAACCAAAAATTAATACGGCTGTGGCTATAAGAATTTTCATACAAAATATTTTAAAAAGATTCTAATGCATGTTAACGTTTCTAAATTAGAATAAGGAAATATTTTTATGGATGGTTAATCTGCATAATTATTGCAACAGTATAAAAAAAATGTTATGGAATCTTTTGCTACGCTCATTCAATCTGAAAAGCCGGTTTTTGTAGATTTTTATGCAGACTGGTGCGGACCTTGTAAAGCAATGGAGCCCATCATAAAAGACATAGCCAAAACAATTGAAGGTAAAGCGCGTGTTGTAAAAGTGAATATTGATAAACAATCGCACATTGCGCAATCGTATAATGTAAGTGCAGTGCCAACTTTTATGGTTTTTAAAAAAGGGCAAATGCTTTGGCGTCATCCCGGCATGATTGATAAAAACACAATTCTTTCTAAACTAATGCAACTTGCATAATGCAAAACCTTCTCGCTAAAAATTATTTGTTTTTATTAACTGTTTGTGAATAAATGTAAATAATTAAAAGGTTACTTTTTTCGTTCTTTGCAATTAACAGTTTAATTAATTTAAATTATTATGGTACAAAAAACTTATTTTAAAACTAAGGATTATTGTAAAGTGAAATTTGTTGTGAATTTTGAAAATGCGGAAACCGCAGAAGTGCTGGGTTTAAATAATGACTGGCAGAATGCAGTTATAATGAGTAAGAAAAAAGATGGCAGTTTTAGCTGCGATGTGCAGCTTCCTAAAAATACAGAACACGAGTTTAAATATTTAGTGAATGAAAATATCTGGCTCGACGAACCCGAAGCCGATAAACAACATCCAAACATGTTTGGCGGTAACAATAGTGTAATTGTTCTGTAAGGTTTTCTGATTTCTTTTTATTCTACTGTAACGCTTTTTGCTAAATTGCGCGGCTTATCTACATCATAGCCCTTTGCAATACCAATGTAATAAGCGAGTAACTGTAATGGAATAACGCTAAGCATTGGTGCAACAATTTCATCTGCTGTTGGTAAAATAATTACATCATCAGAAAGTGTTGGTGAAACAACATCGCCTTCCGTAATAATGGAAATTACTTTTCCCTTGCGTGCTTTAATTTCCTGCATATTGCTGACTATTTTTTGATGATAAGAATCTTTTGTTGCAACAAAAACAACCGGCAGATTTTCATCAACCAAAGCAATAGGTCCATGTTTCATTTCTGCAGCAGGATAACCTTCTGCATGTATGTAAGAAATTTCTTTCAGCTTTAATGCGCCTTCCAGGGCAACAGCAAAATTATATCCACGTCCGAGGTATAAAAAATCATCTGCATTCTTATATTTTTCTGCAAGCGCTTTTACATTATCATTTTGCTTCAAAACCAGAGCAACTTTATCAGGAATTTCCATCAGTTCTTTACATAATAAAAAGTAACGTTCTTCATCAATTGTATTTTTTGCACGTGCAATTTTTAATGCAATCATCGTAAGCACGGCAAGCTGTGCTGTAAAAGCTTTTGTACTTGCCACACCAATTTCAGGACCCGCATGTGTATATGCGCCTGCATGCGATTTTCGTGCAATAGAAGAACCTACAACATTTAATACACCAAGAATAATTGCGCCTTGTTCTTTTGCCGTTTCAATAGCAACAAGTGTATCTGCAGTTTCACCGCTTTGAGAAATTGCGATGATAACATCACCTTTATTAATAACAGGATTGCGATAACGAAATTCAGAAGCATACTCAACTTCAACAGGAATGCGGCATAGTTCTTCGAAAATATATTCAGCCACTAAACCTGCATGCCAGCTTGTGCCGCAGGCAATCATAATAATGCGATTAGCATTTATAATTTGTTCTGCATATTGCTGAATGCCGCTCATGGTGATTGTTCCTTTTTCTGCATCAAGTCTGCCGCGCAAACAATCATAAATTGTTTGTGGTTGTTCAAAAATTTCTTTCAGCATAAAATGATCATAGCCGCTTTTTTCAATGGCTGCTAATTCCATGTCAAGCTTTGTTATAAACGGCGTTTGCTTTTCGTTACCCAGATTTTTTAAGATGAGTTCATCGGCACGAACAATAGCAATTTCATAATCATTTACATACACAACTTCTTTTGTGTATTCAATTATTGGCGATGCATCGCTTGCAAGAAAATGTTCATTCTTTCCAATACCAATTACAAGCGGGCTGCCTTTTCGTGCTGCTATAATTGTTTGCGGATCATCTTTATCAATTAATAAAATACAATATGCACCAACAATTCTTTTCAACGCAAAACGTAATGCCTCTTCCAGTGTACTGTTATTATTTTCTTTGATATCTTCAATAAAATTCAGCAACACTTCTGTATCTGTGTCGCTGCTGAAACTGTATCCGTTTTTAAGAAGTTCATTTTTTATCTGTACATAATTTTCAATGATGCCGTTGTGTATCATTGAAAGATTATTGCTGTTGCTTATATGCGGATGCGCATTTCTGTCACTTGGTTCGCCATGTGTTGCCCATCTTGTATGACCAATACCAACGTTGCCCTGCAAATCTTTTCCAATTAATATTTCTTCAAGCTCAGCTACCTTGCCTTTCTTTTTATAAACTTTTAAATCACCATCAATTAAAGCAATACCTGCACTGTCGTAACCACGATACTCTAATCTTTTCAAACCTTTTATTATAATTGGATAAGCTTGTCTTGAACCGATATAACCAACTATTCCACACATACAAAAATTCTTTTTCTTTACATTCTAATTTTGCGAAAATATGAATCAAACACCAGAACAATTTCCTAACATTACTTTGGAAGATGAACGTGTTTTATTACGACCACTTGAAGAAAATGATTACGAAAATTTATTGCCATTTGCTTTAAATGAACGCGGACTTTGGTTTTATTCTTTAGTAAGACCAGAAGGCAAGGATGGTTTAAGAAACTATATGGATATTGCATTTCGCGAAAAGAAAGATGGAAGAGAATTTCCTTTTATTGTGTTTGATAAAAAAGCAAATGAATATGCAGGCAGCACGCGTTTTTATGATATCAATCTTCCTTACAAAACTATTCAGCTTGGATACACGTGGTATGGAAAAAAATTCCATGGAACTGGTTTAAATAAGCATTGCAAATTTTTGCTATTGCAATTTGCTTTTGAAGTATTAGCTTTAGAAAGATTTGAGCTTCGCGCTGATGCAAGAAACGAAAAAAGTATTGCTGCCATGAAATCTATCGGTTGCAAAATTGATGGTGTTCTGCGCAAAAACATGCCGACAGTTGAAGGCGAAAGAAGAGATTCAATTGTACTGAGTATTTTAAAAGATGAATGGTTTAATAATGTAAAAGAAATGTTGATGAAAAAGTTGAAAGCTTATTAAATAATAAACACTAACTGTTTCTATCTCTTAATTTTTAATAAACATTTATGGATAAGGTTACCGGTATTGGTGGCATATTCATCAAAGCAAAAAATCCAAAAAAACTTGCTGCCTGGTATCGCGATAATTTAGGTGTTGACTTTGGTGAAAATACTTACGCCAATTTTCAATTGATAAATGATCATATAAATGTACCCTGCACAACTGTATTATCTTTTTTTAAAGAAGAAAGTGAAT
>JAICKT010000626.1 GCA_025927795.1 Parafilimonas sp.
GGTTTTTTCATTCAAATCATATTTCCAAAATACAGGAACATGTTGTGCAGTTAAAACAGGATGGATATATCGGGTATAAATGCCATTGCTTTCTGCTGCAGGTTTGTTATTAAGGTTAATGAGTTTGTTATAAACATCTTCAAGATGCTGAAGCCTTTGCTGAAAATTTTTTCTCATATGAATGCGTGCTTTAGTCTTCTAATTTATTCCACCATGTTTTTTTAAGTATAAACACAATTATGATTAAGATAATAACCGTAATTAAGAGTGGTAATTTCATCCACAACACTAAATACATGGGAAGTATGGTGAGACAACACTGACCAACAATTCCAATAATAACATTAAACATGTCAAGCTTAAATCTTTCGTTCGGAATGAATTGCGGATTTTCTTTTATAACAAGTTCATGAATTGGTTTCCAAAAACCCCAGGGTTTTACAGTTGAATAAAATTTTTTAAGTATTGATGTGTCGGTTGCAGGCGCAGTGTATGTTCCTGCTAAACATCCTGCAATTGAAATTAAAAAAAGCAATGGCCAATTATATAATGGCAATCCTTTAAAAATAAAAGGGAATATTAATGCTGCAGCAATGCCAGCAAACATCCCCCAAAAAAACCCATTTGCATTAAATCGCCACCAATACCATTTTAAAACATTGGCTGCAATGTAACCGCCATATAAAGCGCCAACAATCCATTGCAGAATACTGTTTACATCTTTTGCAAAAAATCCAAGTACAATACTTACTGCAACAGTTACAATGCCTACAACATAATTCATTGTAATAATTTTTTTTGTAGGTGCTGATGGATTGATGTATTTAAGATAGATGTCGTTTACAATATAAGCTTGCGCTGCATTTAATGTTCCCGCAAATGTGCCCATGAATGAACCTAATAAACCTGTTAGTACAATGCCTAAAATGCCGACAGGTAAAAAATTATTGATGGCTGCCGGCAACACTCGTTCAAAATCAACGCCACCACTTCCATTATCTAAATTTAATTGGTTGAAATAAAGCAAGCCAAGCACAGTTAAACCAATAATCATACAATAACGAATGGGCAATAAAATGATAGAAACAAAACCCGTCATTTTAGATGCTTCTTTTGGTGAGCGTGATGATAAAATTTTCTGCATATCATAATTTGGTGCAGGACCTGCAAGTGCAGCAAACACGCCTTTGAAAAGCATCATCATAAAAAAGAAACCAAACAAATCAAATCCATCATCAGCAATTTTTTTATTGGCCGCAGGAATAATATTTTTCCAGTCAAGATTTAAATGCCAGCCGAAAAAAGGATTATTCCAACCAGCAGGAACTTTTAATGATGCACTGTTTCCACCAAGATGCATCATAGCAATAACAGCTATGGAAATGCAACCAACAGTCATGATGATGTATTTAATTAAATCACCCAAAACAATACCACGCATACCACCGAGCACTGAATAAAACATTGCAAACAGCGTAAAAATTATTCCGTAAAAATGTGCAACATATTCCGGCGCAATTGTAAAAGGTAAATGCGGCTGAATAAGATTCCATGGAATAAAAATTTCAATAAATTTTCCAAGACCAATAAATCCATAAGCTAAAAAACCAATGCAACCAATTAATGCAAAAGCTACAACAACATTGTGTGATGCTTTTACGCCTTTGCCTGTTAAACCGAATCTCGTTGCGAGCCATTCTGCACCTGTGCTTGCGTTTGAACGACGCAGCCATTTTCCGAGATACATCATATTAAAAACCTGGTTGAAGACAGGCCA
>JAICKT010000673.1 GCA_025927795.1 Parafilimonas sp.
ATACATCCAGGGCAAGAAATCGTTCAGAGCTTTTTGATTGCATAGCAATTATTTAGAATTCTAAAGATATAAGTTTGATTGAATAAATTGTTTAGAAGAATTTTTTAAACACATTTATTAATATCGTTAGCAGAACACTCACAATAATCATAGTTGTTATTGGAAAATAAAACCGGAAATTTTCTTTTTCAATCCTTATATCTCCGGGCAATTTACCAAGCCAGTTTAATTTATCATGAAAAAAATAAATTATTATTCCGATAACAATAATTAAAATTCCTGCTGCTATAATCCACTTGCCTGTTTGAGAATTCATGTGTTATTTATTGAATTATAAATTTACTTTGTTATGTAAAATTGCAATTGCTTATGATTAGAAAAAAATGGTTAAGGGTTTTATTGCTGATACTTGCCGTACTTATAGCAGTTTATTTATTAGGTCCACATCCGAAACCACCTGTTTATTCAAAAGCATTACCAACAGTACCTTCAGACGCAACATCATTAGAAAATTATATTAGCAACAACGAAAGCCAGCATAAACTAAAACCTAATAACGAAGCAAGAATAGTTTGGTTTGATTCTTCAAAAACAAAAACAGAATATTCTATTGTTTACCTGCATGGTTTTTCTGCCAGCCAGGAAGAAGGGAGACCAACTCATATAAACATTGCAAGAGAATTTGGTTGCAATTTATATTTAAGCCGTTTGGCTGATCATGGAATTGATACAACCGAACCGATGATAAATTTAACTGCAGATAAATTGTGGGAAAGCGCCAAACAGGCATTGCAAATAGGAAAACAGTTGGGCAATAAAGTAATTTTAATGTCAACATCAACAGGTGGCACGCTTGCATTAAAGCTGGCTGCAGATTATCCAAATGATGTATATGCGCTAATATTAATATCGCCAAACATCGCTATCAATAATGATAAAGCTTATTTACTTAATAATCCGTGGGGTCTGCAAATAGCGCGTGTAGTAACTGGAAGCCGTTATGTAACGGCCAAAGATTCAAGACCAATTTATAAGCAATATTGGTATTCGCATTATCCTTTGGAGCCAACAGTGCAGTTAGAAGAATTAATAGAAACAAGCATGACGAATGAAACATTTAAAAAAGTGAAGCAGCCGGTATTATTGCTTTACTATTATAAAGATGATGTGCAACAGGACAGTGTAGTAAGTGTGTCTGCAATGTTAAATATGTTTAAAGAATTGGGTACACCTGCAAACAAAAAAGTTGAACTGCCAATGCCTTATGTTGGCGATCATGTTATGGGAAGTTATATAAAATCGCGGGATCTTTTGGATGTGCAGCAATCAATAGAAAAATTTATGAGGCATAATTTAAAGATGCAGCAACTACAATAAAAAACAATTTCAGCCGATAGTAATATGCTGCGGTTATGATGTTTGGCCAATAGCTCAAACTCTGAGCTCCTTAGTATCTTAAACAAGCATACACTTTGGTTTTAAAATAGTTATATGGCTGATTTTATTTTTAAAATAT
>JAICKT010000255.1 GCA_025927795.1 Parafilimonas sp.
CACGGGCTACTTCGCTCCTACTTCACGCTTTGGAAGTCCGCAGGATTTTGCTGCGATGGTTAATGCATTTCATGACGCAGGCATCGGTGTAATTCTCGATTGGGTGCCTTCGCATTTTCCTTATGATGCACATGGCTTATTTATGTTTGATGGCACGCACACATACGAGTATGCAGATATGCGCAAAGGTTATCATCCCGATTGGAATTCTTATGTGTTCAATTATAAACGTGGTGAAGTAAAAAGTTTTTTAATCAGCAATGCACGTTTTTGGTGCGATCGTTTTCATGCAGATGGTTTGCGTGTTGATGCAGTAAGTTCTATGCTGCGTTTGGATTATAGCAGAAAAGAAGGTCAGTGGGAACCAAATGAATATGGCGGCAACGGAAACATTGAGGCGATTGCGTTTATAAAAGATTTGAATGAAACATTGTTCAGAGATTTTCCTGATATACAAACCATCGCAGAAGAAGCATCAGATTGGCCAAAAATTAGCAGACCAACATTTGAAGATGGTTTAGGTTTTGGAATGAAGTGGATGATGGGCTGGATGCATGACACACTTGACTATTTTAAAATGGAACCAATGCTGCGTCATCTCATTCAAAATAAATTTACTTTCAGCATGATGTATTTCTATGATGAAAATTTTATGTTGCCTTTAAGTCACGATGAAGTGGTGCATGGTAAAAGTCCGATGATTTATAAAATGCCCGGCGATGAATGGCAAAAGTTTGCAAACCTGCGTTTATTATATACATACATGTTTACACATCCGGGTGGTAAATTATTATTTATGGGTGATGAATTTGCGCAGACAAAAGAATGGAATTATAAAAGTGAATTGAATTGGGAGTTGTTACAATTTCCAAGTCATGGCGGTATGAAATATTGCGTACAAAAATTAAATGAGTTATATAAAAACGAACCTGCATTATATGAAAAACAATTCGAGCGCGGCGGTTTTGAATGGGGTGATTTGACTAAAGGCAGTGAAGCTGTTTTAAGTTATAAACGTGTTGGTAAAGATCGAAAGGACGATGTGCTTGTTGTTTTAAATATGACACCGCTTGTGCGGCATGATTGGGAAATTTATGTGCATGGTAAAGGCGATTGGAAAGAAATTTTTAATAGTGATAGCAAAGATTTTTGGGGAACGGGTGATGTATATAATCCTGAAATAAATGTTGAGTTGGTTGATGAGCCAACAAAAGCATATAAATTAAAAATTCATTTGCCGGCGTTGGGTGGTGTTGTGTTGAGATAACGTTGTTAAGTTGCTTTTAAGCGTTAGACAATCCTTCTAATCAATACCTAAATATAAAAGGCCGATTACGCAACGGCCTTTTATACGATCTCCAAAAAATTTATTCATAGAACTATCATTAATAAAAAATTTAAGTTATACGTTGAAAGGTTTTCCTTCTTTGATCATCTCTCTTCTTATTCCATTTAAAATATCAACTAAATAAATTGTAAGTATAGATTCATCCTTAATCTCTGCCTCGCCCTCACTGTATTTTGTTGTATTTTTTCTTTCAACTGCTTTAAGGCTTGCATAGTGAATAACGTTAATAATATTGCCGCCGCTTAATTCATATTTTTTTACTGATTCAGGTATATTGATTGGTTGCGACTTTTTTTTATCTGTGAGGTTAGCTTCATTACTTTCTTCAGGCTTGCTGTTAGGTTTTTCAAGAAACACTGCATTTTTAGGAAAAGATTTTTCCCAGATAAGTGCCCGCTCAGCAGCATCAGGAAAAGGAAATTTTAATATTGAATTAAATCTTCTTATAAAAGCATCATCAATATTATTTTTCATGTTGGTTGCCAAAATAATTAACCCGTTATAATCTTCAATACGCTGTAATAAATAAGAAACTTCCTGGTTAGCATATTTATCATGCGCATCACGCACGCTGGTACGCTTACCAAATAATGCATCTGCCTCATCGAAAAATAATATCCATCCTTTGTCTTCTGCTCTTGCAAAAAGCAGTTCAAGATTTTTCTCTGTTTCGCCGATATATTTTGAAACGATCATGGATAGATCTATCTTATATACATCTTTGTTTGTGTATTTGCCAAGCAGCCCTGCTGTAAATGTTTTTCCAGTGCCCGGCGAACCATAAAAAAGTGTACGATAACCTTTACGCAAACGGTTTTGCATGCCCCATTTTATCATTAATTCGTCATTATGAATAATCCAGCTTTCTAATTCTTTTATTTGTTCCTTTAATTCATTATTTATTACAAGATCATCCCATGAGAGTTCTGTTTCAATAAGCTTTGCAGGAAAACTTATGCTGAAATGTGGAGGCGCCGGTTTGCCATGTATAAAAGTGTCAATGTAATCCTGCGACATTATAATTCTTCCGCTCATGTTAGGTTCACCCTGTATTAATTCTTCAAGCCATAAAATTTTTTTCTTTGCGAAAAACTGGTCAGACCAGAACAAGTGCATTACCTCTTTTCTTTTTTCTAAATTATCGCCTGCCAATAAATAAACCGCTGTTTGTCCTGTTGGTAAAAAACCGCGAAAATTTTTTCCGCGTACGCCGCCTATTTCAGGAAAATCTCCGGACGTTTTTAATTTATCCTGTATGGCATGATCGAATAATTCTCCATCTGCATGATGCACTAATGCAATTAAAAGTATAGTAGCAATTGCCTGGTCATTTTCAAAATGATGTTCCTTTATAAAATTCTTTACAGGTAAATACCAGTTTTCAATAGCTGGCATTTGCGGAATATTATTTCCTGACGGATTGTTTAAACGATAATCAATCAAATTTTTTAAATATTCAAATTCAGGCGGTGTTGTTTCTTCTACTTCGCTTAAACTGTAATCATTATCATCCATAAATTATTTTTTAATTTTTGTTTTTGTATGATTTACTACTTAGCATTTCATAAAACAAAAACGTATTTATCAATTCAAGAGTTATTACGGTTTATGATGCTGGAGCAACATTATCGCAACATGTGGTACATGGCAATAAAGGAACATGAGAACAACCTATTCCTTCAAGATCGGCAACAAAATCCATAAATTCCGCTTCGCATCCTTTTCCATAAGCATCACATATTGCATCCAATCCTTCTTTGCCGGCGCCCACAATAAGTGCAACGGCATCACCACCGCAATAACTGGCAATCTTGCATGATACATAACAGTGTTTCCACTTATCACTCTTATCAGGAAAATTGTCCAATGCATATACATAAAAAGCATACGCACATAAAATAGCCGCCGCAACACCGGCACCAATTGCCAGCGCAACAGCCGGACTTTTTTGAACAGATGATTCATCAACCGCACCTTGCTGTACAACATGCGTTAATTCATGCACTAATAAAAACTTACCGTTTGCATTTTCAGGATTATATTTTCCTTTGTTAAAGTATATATCATTGCCATGCGTAAAAGCCTGCGCATTTAATTCCTGATTCAGCGCCGCTGCTTCACTATCGTTATGAATGTGCACATTGCTAAAGTCAACACCAAATGATGAACTCATTTCATTGAGCGTATTTTTTGGAAGTGCATTTCCTTTGCCTGCTGATTGTTCTATTGCAGAAGAAACCTGCGGCGATGCAGTAGTTGCACCTGCTTCATGTTTGGTTTGCACAGGCGTTTTTTTCTTTTTTTCATCTTCTTCCTGCGGCTTATCCATTTTTTGAACACCTTTTAATTTATCTTTCTTTTCATCTGCATTGCTCATTTGCTGAACAGGTTTTTTCTTTTTTTCATCTTCCTTCGGCTTATCCATTTTTTGAACACCTTTTAATTTATCTTTCTTTTCATCTGCATTGCTCATTTGCTGAACAGAACTGATTTTTTTCTGCTGAACTACAGGCGTATTTGCTGAGTGATTTACTACAGCATTTGCAACAGAATCGGCTTCACGCTCATAAACATCGCCGGGTGCATTAACTGCAAGCTTAGGTTGAAAGAATGCGTTTTTTTGATTCGACTTATTTACGTCATGTTGCTTTGCAAAAAAAGGTTGCTTATCTCCTTCATCATGTGTATGCGCATTACGCTGGCGATACACTCTTGAACAGTATGACATAATAAGTTTTTTAACGATGTTATTTAAAAATTGCTACACATTCAATCTTTGAATAAATTCTTCTGCAAGCTGTTTATAATCTGCTGCGGCATTTGAGTTTTTATCAAATGAAAAAATATCAGTGCCTGATTCCTGTGCTTTTGCTAACTGTATGTTTGTGCGGATATGTGTGCTGAATACTTTGTTCTCAAATTCAGTTTCTAATTGTTGCTGCACATGACGGTTCATTGTTTTTCTTTCATCGAATTTTGTAAGCACAAAGCCGAGCAAACTTATTTTTTGATTGAGTTTCTTTTTAATAATATCAAACTGCCTTAGAAAACTATACACGCCTTTTAATGGTAAAAATTCTGCCTGTAAAGGTATCAATACAAATTCGCTTGCTACTAACGCGTTTACTGTAAGCATTCCAATGGCGTGCGGGCAATCAATAAAAATAAAATCATAATCAGTTATAACAGGCTTTAGCAGCCAGCTTATAACCTGCTCGCGCCCATACATGCTTACAAGTTCTGATTCTGCGCCGGCAAGTTCTATGGAAGATGGCACAACATCTAAACAGGATTTTATTTTAATAATTGCTTTTTTAATATTGCTTGCCTTATCTTTTTGATCTTCGCCTGTTATTTCTTTTTTTATTTCTGTGTAAAGATTAAATTCAGGTTCATCAGGAATGCCTAACGATTGTGAAAGATTTGCCTGCGGATCAGCATCAACCAATAAAATATTTTTACCTGCAAGCTGCAATGCTGCGGCAAGATTAATTGCCGTGGTTGTTTTACCTACACCGCCTTTTTGATTGGCAACTGAAATTATGGGCATGAGATTTATTTTAGTATCATCTTTCCTTAATCATTTATTTTTCGCATTTAAAAATAATTTTCAGGTTTAAACCGCGGCGCACAAATACATAAGAATATTAAATCTTCGCTTGCAACATTTTTAATTCTTTGTGTTGAGTTACGCGGAATAAAAACCATGTCATTTTCTTTTGCTGTTCCAATTTTTTCACCATCAATTTCCATTTCTCCTTTTCCTGATAAAATATAATATGCTTCATCAGTATCTTTTAAAGTATGTAATTCTGTTGTTATGCCGGGTTCTACTCTTGCTTTAGCCACAGAAAAAAAATTATATTCTTCTGTATTTAATACTTCGGTAATAAAACATTTTTCTACTGTATAGAATTCAGTTAGATTATGCGACGCAATGATTTTTTTCATTTCATTAATGCTTTATCTGATAATAAAGAAGTATAGATATTACTAATAAAGAAGGTATAAAATAAATAACCCTGCTAACATTGATTTCATTTTGTATGCCTTTGATTTGTATTTATCATTAAATGAATCACCTAAAATTTTCAATAGTTCTATCAATGCTTTTTGCTGTATGTTTTGCATGTTGATATTAATAGTAGCTGTTATTTCTGTTAACTCATTCAAGCCATTTATTACCCTGAATTTTCTTTTTACATAATTCATATCAATTTTATAACCACCAATGGCAAGTGCCAATGAAAAACCTGACAGCATAAAAACATAAGGAAGTATTATTGTAAATTCTGTTTTATTTTCAATGGCTGTTTTAATTATTAAACTCCATCCCGCAAAAACCAACGTTAAAAAACCGCTTCTCACTTTCCATATCATACCATCATAGGCGTGTATTGGCGCATACTTACCTGCTATTTCATTAATTGTAATTTTTTCTATAAAAGTTTCATCTGCCATTCTTTTTTTAATTATTTAAGTGATAATTCTTGTACCTAATTTTATTTTTTATTTAATGAAAATAATGCCCTGCTTCTCCTTCCACATTTGTAGTGCCTGCAAAATATAGTTGATGGCCGCCTGCGTCTCTGTAAGCTAACAATTCATTTCTAACTCTCGTGTTTAAAGCGGTAACAGACAATCCTAAATCTGCACGAATATCTGCAGCGCTTTTTGACATAGGCGCAGCACTATTGATCTGCACTAAAACATTTTCATACCTGGTTGTATCATCTTTTGCTGCTGCCACCATTGCCCAATAATATAAAGCACCGCTGTGTGTGTATTGTGAAGCAGTGTTTACAAAACCGGTTGCTGTTGGGTCAGCAAGAATCTGATCCATCATATATTTTCCCTGTTCTTTATACGCATGTGTTTCCAGTTTTAAAGAATCAATTTGCTGTCTTCCGGTTGTAGCAAAATCATCGGCGGCATGTGTTAATTCATGTATCACCAATGCCCTGTCTGCTAATTGAAAAATATCAAGCGATGTAGGAACATACAGCGTATCTGATTTTAAAACATCCGCATCAGTTGAATATTGATAAGAAGCATCACCGCCGCCTGCAATTCTTTTATAAACACTCGGTATCAGCGCATCTACCAGCAACGCACCAGATAAAATTTTATTTGCCATCGGGTGATTTGCTTTTCTTGCAATGCTGTAAACTGTGCCCGCCATTACTCTGTC
>JAICKT010000650.1 GCA_025927795.1 Parafilimonas sp.
ATTGAAGTGGGAAGTTTTATCGGTCTTGCTGCGATGACGCAAAGCGATATTACCATTAAAAATGCAGGTATAAAACATTTAGGTATTATCCCTGAAACTTTTCAGCAACTTGGTATAAAAATGCAAATTAAAAATGATAACATTCACATTCCTGCTCAACGCCTTTATGAAGTAAAACCTTTTCTTGATGGTACTACACTAACAGTTTCTGACCATCCGTGGCCAGGTTTTACGCCAGACTTGTTGAGTATTGTTTTGGTAACAGCAATTCATGCAAAAGGCAGTGTGCTTATTCATCAAAAAATGTTTGAGAGCAGATTATTTTTTGTTGATAAATTAATTGATATGGGCGCAAGAATAATTTTATGTGACCCGCATCGCGTAGTAGTTGTGGGTCTTGAACGAAAACAAAAATTGCGTGGAGTAGTAATGGAAAGCCCTGATATACGTGCAGGTGTTTCGCTTTTGTTTGCTGCATTAAGTGCAGAAGGAAAAAGCATTATTAAAAACATCGAGCAAATAAATCGCGGTTATCAAAACATAGAACAACGCTTACAAAAAATCGGAGCTTCTATTAAAAAAGTAGATTAAACAACTCTCCCCCACCGGGGAGATGGAGGGGGCTTAATGTTAAACAGCTTATTAAAAAAACTCATTCGCACAGGTTATGGAAGCCGCAATACGTTAGCTGTTGCAGGATTGTTCATTGCATTACTATTGATTTTTTGCGCGGTTCAAATTCAATCAAACTATCACGATTTATTATACAGCAAAACCAGCCAGGATAGCATTGCAGATTTTCTCGTAATCAACAAAACTGTAACAGATAAAAATGTTGGCAACACTTCACTCACACAACAAGAAATAAACAATTTAAAGCAACAACTTTTCGTTGAAAAAATTGGAACGCTCACTCCAAGCCGTTTTCGTGTAGGTGTGCAAAGTGTAAGTAAAGAAATTCCTTTTTATACTGATTTCTTTTTTGAAAGCGTGCCCGATGAATTTCTTGATGTAAATACACCAGACTGGAAATGGAATGAAAACAGTTCTTACATACCAATGATAATTCCAAACATGTTTCTCGACATGTATAATTTTGGATTTGCACAATCACAACATTTGCCGCAGCTTTCACAAGACCTTGTGAAAAACCTTCCTGTTCAAATAGATATTCAAACAGCAAATGGAATTTTAAATTATTATGGGAAAGTGGTTGGCTTTAGCGATAGAATTTCATCTGTTCTCGTTCCGCAATCTTTTATGAATTGGGCGAATGAAAAATTTGCAACCAATATCAATGTGCAGCCATCGAGGGTTATTGTTCAAACAAATGATGCTTCTAACCAAAGGCTTACTGATTATCTTGCTAAACATAACCTTTCAACCAACGCAGAAAAAACGCGCTTTGAAAAATATCGTGGAATTATAAATGCAGTGGTGATTGTATCATGGGTTACAGGCGGCTTAATGTTTTTATTTGCATTATTAATATTTACTCTATTCATTCGGCTAACAATTGCTTCATCAAAAGAAGAAATTATTTTATTAATAACACTTGGCGCGGCACCAAAACAATTGCATCAATTTTTAATAAAACGATTTATTCCTTCCAAC
>JAICKT010000318.1 GCA_025927795.1 Parafilimonas sp.
AATTCGCAACAAAAAAGTAAGTGTGCTGAATGCGATTCGCAAAATAACAAAAGATGAAGTGCGTGATTTTGCTGTGCGCGGTCAATATAGTGAAGGATGGCTAAAGGGAGAAAAAGTAAAAGGTTATCGCCAGGAAGAAAAGGTAGACAAACATTCAAACGTTGAGACATTTGCTGCTGTAAAATTTTATATTGATAACTGGCGCTGGCATCGCATACCTTTTTATGTACGCACAGGAAAATACATGCATCAAAAAACATCGGTTATTAATATTCAGTTCAGACCTGCACCGCATTATGCATTTCCTGAAGAAGCTGCAGAAACATGGAGACCAAATCGTTTAACAATAAGCATACAACCGGAGATGGATATTCGTTTGCGTTTCCAGGCAAAACGCCCCGGGCAAAGCATGACGCTGAACCCTGTTGATATGATTTTTAGTTATAAAGATGTATATCCTGAAGACCATGAACCCGAAGCATACGAAACTTTATTGCTTGATGTGATGGAGGGAAATCCTGCACAGTTTATGCGTGCTGACCAAGTGGAAGAAGCATGGAAAGTAGTAATGCCGATTATTGAAGCATGGCAACAAAGAGCACCAATTGATTTTCCGAATTATGCACCGGATAGTTGGGGACCTGAAGATGCAGAAGCATTGATTGCAAGAGATGGGCACAACTGGATAACATTGCCGCATAAAGAAGTTTAGCGTTTTCAGTTTAGAGTTTACAGTTAATTGCTAAAGTTTACTATGAAACAATGAAACATTAAAATATTAAAACTCGTGAACAGCTGAACCCTTAAACATTTAAACTGTTTAAAATGGAACTACACGTTTGCAAAAATTACGATGAGTTAAGTGAACACATTGCGCACTGGATGGTGGAATACATTTGCAAAACACTTGCAACAAAAGAAAGATTTTCCATTGCACTTACAGGTGGCAACACACCAAAAAAATTATATGAAATTTTAGCAAGCGATGAATATGAACACAAAATAGATTGGAGCCGTGCAAATGTTTTTATAGGCGATGAACGTTTTGTTCCGTTTGATGATGAACGCAGTAATGCAAAAATGATTCGCGAAACTTTATTGGATCATGTTGCAGTTGACGAAGCACATGTTCATTTTATGCAAACAGAAAACATGCAGCCGGAAACAGCTGCAAATGCGTACGAAGAAGTACTGCTTCATTACTTCAATAAAAATAATTCAGAATCAACATTTGATTTGGCATTGTTGGGCATGGGTGATGATGCACATACGCTTTCACTTTTTCCTCATCAAACAAAAGCAATAAACGAGCAAACAAAATGGTGCACTTATTTATGGCTGGAACAACAAAATATGCATCGCATTACGTTAACAGCACCCGTTGTAAATGCAGCGAAATGTGTTGCGTTTTTAATAAATGGAAAAGGTAAAACAACTGCATTAAATAATGTTTTACATAAACAATATAATCCGGAATTATATCCTTCACAAATAATTAAACCAACCAACGGCGAGCTGCATTTTTTTGTTGATGAAGCGGCGATGAATGGTTGATACTAACTTTCACGCAAAGCTTCTAAGATTGCAAAGAAGCAAAGTTTACTTAAATTCTTTGCTTGCTTCTTTTCTTTGCGTGAACACTTTTCTCTTTTCGTAAACCGCTTTCCTTATTACGTAAATGAGCCGCCGCAGCGGTCGTTTTCTTTGCAGTACAAGCTATATTAAAATGAAAAAAACATTTGTAACTGCAATTTTGTTTTTAATAATTTTTTCAACTGCATACACACAGGACAGATTTTTTGCAAGAACTTATACCACCAATGTTTTACCCAAAGGTGCAATTGATTTGGAGTTAGAACATACTTCAAGATTTGGACATTCGAATCAATATTACAACGCGCAAGATCAACGTATGGAATTTGAATTTGGGTTAGGGAATAATTTACAAACTGCATTTTATTTTAATCGCTACCAAACACGCTACAGCGATAGCGTAAACGGTACACTTACCTCGAATGAGATTGGTTTCAGCAATGAATGGAAATGGAAATTAAGCGATCCTTCAATAAATAAAATCGGGCTTGCATTATATGAGGAATTAAGTATAACCGGCGGTGATGAATTTGAATCTGAAACAAAAATTATTCTTGATAAATATCTCGGTAAAAATTTAATTGCTTTTAATGCAGTGTTTGAATACGAAAAAGAATTTGAATGGTTGAATAATAAAATTGAATCAGATGAATGGGAAACGCCAATTGAATTCGATTTAGCTTACATGTACAACATCAATACAAATTTTGGGCTTGGATTTGAGTTGCGTAATCACAACGAAATTGCAAAAGGCAGAGGATGGGAACATTCTGCTTTGTTTGGCGGACCAACAATTAATTACCGCACGGGCAAGTGGTTTGTAATTGCAAATTATCTGCCGCAATGGGTAAATCTGCATAAAACGCAATATGCACCTCTTTCAAAAGTTTTGAATGAACATGAACGCACTGAAGCAAGAATTATAGTTGGTATTTCATTTTAAAGTATCATGAAAAATATTATTGCAACGTTATGCCTGTGCACGTTTGCCGCCTGCACTGCAACTTCAAAGTTTGCGCCTGCTGCAGATGAACTTCCGGCAATGCAATCAAAGATGCCGGGCATAAGTTTCGATAGAGCGATACAAGGTTATAAATTGTATGCAACCAATTGCAGCAACTGTCATCGGCTGCACAATCCTAAAGAATATACGGCTATTGAGTGGAAAAAAATTTTGCCGGAGATGTTTGATAAAGCAAAATTTAAAAATGAAGAAAATCAAACTTTATTGCGTAATTACGTTATAGCAAAATCTAAAAATTAACAGCAAGCTATTGGGTGAATTAAATTTGCTAATTCATTATAATTTTTACATTCTCAATTATAACTTATTGCTGCATGAATAATTCTTCTTCAACACTCTTATTAAAAACTTTTGCAAAAACAATTCTCTTTGCATTTTGTATGGTTTTAGATTTTGGTGCAATTGTTTTAGATGTTCAGAATGCAGGTAAAACTGATTTGGCGAGGATGGATTTGCAGAGTGGTTTCAGGAAATACAAGTGTTTATTGCTTTCCTGTTTCTCGTTTTTGCCTTGAAAAAAAATAAAACATTACAACCTGCAGATTAATTTCAAAGTTATTCTGATAATGCAAATGCAATGAAGCATTCTTCTAAGGATATAGCGCAAGATTGATGTATTAATTTTCTAAAGAAGAAAGCATTCTTTTCTTAAAATAAATTTCATCAATCCATTTACATTTATAAAAAATTATGTTGTATGGAAAAATATCCAAACGTTAATTGGTCTGAAGCCGTAAAACCATTATTAAAAAAATATAAAAATGAAAAACATCCGCTGGCTTATAAAAACACTTACCAGTTAATTGTAATGGTTGTTTTATCTGCGCAGGATTCAGACAGGCATATCAACAAGATTGCTCCAATGTTATTTGAAGCTTTTCCAAACATGTCGGCCTTATCAAAAACAACTGAAAAAAATTTGCACACGCACATAAGTGATGTACGCAACAGCGATAAAAAAACGCAATGGCTGCTGCAGATTGCTCAAACTATTAAGGATGATAAAAACATTCCTTATACATTGGATGCATTAACTGCATTGCCGGGCATTGGCAGAAAATCAGCCAACGTTATTTTACGGGAAAGCGGTAAAGAACCGGAAGGCATAATGGTTGATTTGCATACTGTGCGTGTGGCGCCGAGGTTGGGTATTGCATTTGGTACCGACCCAAAAAAAATTGAAAAACAAATGATAGAAGTATTACCAAAGAGCGAGTGGGATGCAGGAATGGCTATGTCATTTTTAGGAAGAGAAATTTGCAGACCAACGCCTAAATGCGAAATATGTTTAATGAAAGCTGTTTGTAAATATTATAATGAAGTTGTGGTAAAACAATTATAGAACATTATAGTTCTTTTTTGAATGTTCGTAAAAGACGCAAGCAATTTATGCTGAGAAACGAGAGATGCCATCAATCAAAAAACATTTTTTTCTTTCTAAATACATATATTGCTGACCTACTAATTGTATTTTATGAAAGCACTTACGCTTGAAGATATAAAAGTGGTTTCCGAATTCCGCAATGTTCCTGACGAACAATTACGGTGGTTAATAAGTCAGGGTGAAGCTGTGGAAATAGAACAAGGTGAACTTTTATTTAACGTAGGTGAGCCTGTAACTACTACATATCTTGTACTGGATGGCAAGATGCGCATCTGCGCAACACAAGCCGGAAAACAAAAAGAATTACGCATTCTTGATCCTGGACAAGCTACCGGTTATCTTCCTTATTCAAGAGCTACGGTTACACCTGCATTTTGTGAAGCGTTGAAAAAATCATTGGTATTTAAATGCACCGCAGATAAGCTTAAAGCGGGAACAGCGGATCATTATGAATTATTTGAAGCACTTGTGCACATGATGGTAAACCGTGTACGCGAATTCACTTCCATTCAGCAACAGAATGAAAAAATGTTTGCGTTGGGTAAACTTTCTGCGGGACTTGCGCATGAACTCAACAATCCCGCTGCCGCTATTTCACGCGCTGCTGCTTTATTGCAAACACAGGTAAAGCAATTACCTCATTTATTTAAAGCCATTGCCGCATTAAATATTCCCCAGGAAAAAGTTGAAAAGATCAGTGAGCTTATTGTTCAAAAAATAAACACAACACCCACAACCTTAACCATGATGCAAAAGGTTGCGCTGGAGGATGAACTTACTGACTGGCTTGATGATAATAATCTTAAAGATATGGATGCAGAAGGTTTGGTGGAAAGAGGTTTTACTACCGGCGAACTAGATGTGTTTAAAAGTTGTTCATCGCCCAATGAATTACCTGTATTGCTTGAATGGGTAAGCAATTATTTAGTTACAAATAAAATGGCTGAAGATATTCGCACTTCATCAGAACGCATATCTGATCTTGTTGGCGCTGTTAAGAATTTTACGTTTATGGATAAAGATGCCAACAGGCAAATGGTAGATATTCATAGCGGCATACGCAACACATTAATTATGTTGAACCATAAATTACGAAAAGGAAATATTAATATAGTTGAACATTATGATGATTCTATTCCGAAGATAAGAGCGTTTCCCGGTGAGCTAAACCAGGTGTGGACTAATCTTATTGATAATGCTATTGACGCAATGGAAGTAAACAACAAAGGCAATCTTGAAATAACTTCGAAACATGATACAAGATTTGTGAAAGTATAAATTAAAGATGATGGACCGGGCATTACAAAAGAGATACAGGAAAATATATTTGACCCGTATAATACAACAAAACAAATGGGCAAACGCTCAC
>JAICKT010000257.1 GCA_025927795.1 Parafilimonas sp.
AGATTCAGATGCAGACGTACAAAAACTTATTGAAAGAACGGAGACGGAAGGAGATGAGAAACTGAAGAATAATGATGAGGCAGGACTGAAGTTTGATTATGCTAAGCTATGGGTCGTTGAGCGTGATTCATTCGAGGAGATAAACGACAAGGCGGAAGAGAACGAGTCCAGTGATTCATGGGCCGTTCTCCTGGCGACAGCAAAGGCGGAATCAGCCGAAGAGGCTGCCAAAGTGGTGACTGGGCGTGGGGCACGACGGGTAGCTGCCGCGAAGGCAGCTGTTCAGGTACGGTCCGATCACGTCCCACCACACACTTTCTGATTCTTGTGCAGACTAAGCTCTTAAACGATGTGCTAAATTCTCCACAAAAGGGGAACAAAAAGAAGAAGAGCAAAAGCAGAAGCGTTCATTTGTTTCATTGTTCGCGATATTGTTTTCTTAACCCCCATCCCCTAAAGGGGAGTATAAAAAGAGTTTATTTTATAATACCTAATTTAAAATGACATCAATTAAAAGTAATCAGCAACCGAATAACCCCCCTTTAGGGGATGGGGGCATTGTTCTTGGTTTTTCCGGTGGTTTAGATACAAGTTTTTGTGTAAAGTATTTAACGGATGATAAAGGTTATGAAGTACACAGTATCATCGTAAATACCGGCGGCTTTGATGAAGAAGAATTAAAAAAGATAGAAGCACATGCATACAAGCTCGGTGTAAAAACGCACACAACTGTTGATGCCGTTAAAGGATATTACGACCGCATTATAAAATATTTAGTTTTTGGAAATGTGCTGAAGAATAATACTTATCCATTAAGTGTAAGTGCAGAAAGATTGATACAGGCTTTGCACATTGCAGAACATGTAAAAAAATTAAATGCAGATGCTGTTGCTCATGGTAGCACTGGCGCTGGTAACGACCAGGTTCGATTTGATATGGTGTTTCATATCATGATTCCGAATGTTGAAATTATAACACCTATAAGAGATTTAAAGTTGAGCCGTGAACAAGAAATTGAATATTTGAAGAGCAAAGAAGTTGATATGAATTTTGAAAAGGCAGCATATTCAATTAATAAAGGTTTGTGGGGAACGAGTGTTGGCGGAAGAGAAACATTAAACTCAAAAGGTTTGTTGCCTGAAGAAGCATATCCAACACAAGTAACAAAACATGAAACTGAAGAGGTAAAATTGCATTTTGAAAAGGGTGAGATAATTGCAGTAAATGATAAAGCATTTAATAATCCTTCAGAAGCCATACAATATTTACAATCCATTGCAGGTCCATTTGGAATTGGAAGAGATATTCATGTTGGAGATACAATTATTGGCATTAAAGGTCGTGTGAGTTTTGAAGCAGCAGCGCCAATGATTATTATCAAAGCGCATCATGCGTTAGAAAAACATGTTCTTACAAAATGGCAATTGAGTTGGAAAGATACGATTGCAAATTTTTATGGTAACTGGTTGCATGAAGGACAGATATTAGATCCGGTAATGAGAGATATAGAAGCGTTTCTGCAAAACTCGCAGCAAAAAGTAACAGGCGATGTTTTCGTTCAGTTAATGCCATATCGTTTTCAAATCATCGGTATTGAAAGTGAACATGATTTAATGAACAGCAAGTTTGGAAAATATGGCGAAATGAATACAGGCTTTACCGGTGAAGATGTGCGTGGCTTCAGTAAAATTTTTGGTAATCAAACGGCGATGTATCATTTTTTAAATGACGATGCAGGTTCTAAATAAACATAACGCTTTGCATCATTATACATGGAGCAATAACTGTGATGGTTGGGTGTTCGTTGATACAAATGAATTATCTGTGAAACAAGAATTGATGCCGAAGCAAACAGCAGAAAGTTTACATTATCATAAAAAAGCACAGCAGTTCTTTTTTATATTGAAAGGAATAGCAACATTTGAAGTTGATGGCAAAGTTTTTTCGGTAAAAGAAAATGAAGGCTTTCATATTCCGGCAGGCAAAAAGCATCGCATCATAAATAATACAAACAGTGATCTTGAATTTATTTTAAGCTCGCAACCTTCTACAAACAACGACAGGTTTAATTGTTCTGATGATGAAGAAAATTAATGTTGGCATTATTGGTGGCGCTGGTTATACCGGCGGTGAATTAATTCGCTTATTAATTAATCATCCGGATACTGATATACGTTTTATTCACAGCAAAAGCAACGCAGGCAAGCCTGTTTATAAAGTTCACCAGGATTTACTTGGCGAAACGGATTTAATGTTTACGGGTTCTTTGAGTAATGATGTTGATGTTTTGTATTTATGCTTAGGTCATGGTGATTCAAAAAAGTTCTTAACTGAAAATAATATTTCAGACAACATAAAAATTATTGATTTAGCAAACGACTTTCGTCTCGCTCAAAGCTCGAAGCTCAAAGCCCGCAGTTTTGTTTATGGTTTGCCTGAATTAAATAAAGAACAAATTCAATCAGCACATAATATTGCAAATCCCGGTTGCTTTGCAACATCAATTCAGTTAGGGTTATTGCCATTGGCAAAAGCAGGTTTGTTAGATGAAATTTATACCACAGGCATCACTGGTTCAACAGGTGCCGGGCAAAACTTGAGCGCAACATCACATTTTAGCTGGCGTGCAAATAATATCCAGGCTTATAAAACATTAACGCATCAGCATCTTGGTGAAATTATGCAATCACTAACGCAGCTGCAGTCAAACACAGATATTGATTTATCATTTGTTCCGTGGCGGGGAGATTTTACAAGAGGTATATTCATCAGCTCAACTATACATTGCGAAGAATCTTTGGATGCAGTAAAAAAATTATTTAAAGATTTTTACAAAGGAAATCCCTTTGTTTTTTTTAGTGATGATGCAATTTTTTTAAAACAGGTTGTCAATACAAACAGATGCGTCATCCAGATAGAAAAAGTCGGCAGCAAATTGGTAGTGCATTCAGCGCTTGATAATTTATTAAAAGGCGCCAGCGGGCAAGCTGTTCAAAACATGAACTTAATGTTTGGATTGAATGAAACGATAGGATTAAAACTTAAAGCAAACTACTTTTAATAATATACAATTATACTTATGAAATTATTCGACGTGTATCCTTTGAATGATGTAACGATTACGAAAGCCCAGGGCTCTTATGTGTGGGATGAAAATGGTGTGCAGTATTTAGATTTATATGGTGGTCATGCAGTGATTAGCATTGGTCATACACATCCGCATTGGGTAAAAAGAATTGAAGACCAACTGGAAAAAATTGCTTTTTATTCAAACTCTGTTCGCATACCTATTCAACAATCGTTAGCCGATAAATTAGGCAGCCTTAGTGGCAAAGACAATTATCAATTGTTCTTAGTAAACAGTGGCGCCGAAGCAAATGAGAATGCATTGAAGCTTGCATCATTTCACACAGGCAAAAAGAAAATTGTTGCTTTTAATAAGGCATTTCATGGAAGAACATCATTGGCTGTTGCAGCAACAGATAATAAAAATATTGTTGCACCGGTTAATGAAACCTCTAACATAGATTTTCTTCCTTTTAATGATGAAGCTGCATTGAAGGAATATTTCCAAACAAACGGAAATAAAGTTGCTGCAGTAATTGTTGAAGCCATCCAGGGTGTGGGCGGAATTAATGTTGCATCTGAAAGTTTTTTAAAGCTGATAAGAAATTTGTGCGATGCAAACGATGCTTTATTTATTGCTGATGAAGTGCAGTGTGGTTATGGCAGAAGCGGAAAGTTCTTTGCATTGGATTATGCAGGTGTAAATGCAGATATCTATACAATGGCAAAAGGCATGGGCAATGGTTTTCCGGTTGGTGGTATTTTAATTGCGCCTTACATTCAACCCAAACATGGATTGTTGGGCACAACGTTCGGTGGTAATCATTTGGCTTGCGCTGCTGCATTAGCTGTGTTGGAAGTAATTGAAAAAGATAATTTGATTGAGATGAGTAAGCAACGCGGCATGTATCTTATCAACAAATTAAAAAGTTTTGATGGCATTGAAAATGTTCGCGGCAAAGGATTAATGATCGGTTTTGATGTGCCTGAAGACATTAAAGACCTGCGCAAAAAATTGTTGATGGATTATTTCATTTTTACCGGTGAAGCAAAACCGAATGTTATTCGTTTGTTGCCTGCATTAAATATTACACGCAAGCAGGTGGATGAATTTTTGGATACGCTGAATGAAGCAATTGAAGAGATGAAAGCCCCTGCCCCTAACGAGGAAAAAGAAGAAGCTTTAATAAACGAAAATTGATTTTAAATGATCGCCTCAAATTATTTAAATAAAACTCCCTTTAGGGCTGGGGCATGAAACAATTTATTTCTGTTCATGATGCGGGCAATATCAATGCTTTGGTTGAAAAAGCATTGATGTATAAAGCAAATCCTTTGCAGGATATAATGCTGGGTGCGAATAAAAGAATCGGCTTGTTATTTCTCAATCCAAGTTTGCGCACAAGATTAAGCACGCAGGTTGCTGCAACAAATCTTGGAATGGAAGCTATTGTTTTTAATGTTGATAAAGAAGGCTGGGCGCTTGAATTTGAAGAAGGCGCAATCATGAGTGGCAACACTGTTGAACATATTAAAGATGCTGCGCCGGTGCTCGGAAGTTACTTTGATATTCTATGCATCAGGACATTTCCATCGTTGAAGAATCGTGAAGATGATTACAGCGAATTATACATTACACAGTTTATAAAATATTGTGGCGTTCCGGTAATTAGTTTGGAAAGTGCAACGTTGCATCCCTTGCAAAGTTTGACGGATGTGATAACAATAAAAGAATGTTTAAATAACTCCCCTTTAGGGGATGGGGGCAAACCCAAAATTGTTCTAACCTGGGCGCCGCATGTAAAACCGTTGCCGCAATGTGTTGCCAATAGTTTTGCGCAATGGATTAATGCGTGGGGCGAAGCAGAGTTTATAATCACTCACCCCGAAGATTATGAATTAAAAGAAGAATTTACCAAAGGCGCAACCATCACACACAACCAGGATGAAGCATTGAAAAATGCTGACTTTGTTTATGTAAAAAACTGGAGCACTTATAAAGATTACGGCAAGATTTATGAGAACGATCCGGAGTGGATGTTGACTGAAGAAAAACTTACATTAACCAATAATGCAAAGGTGATGCATTGTTTACCTGTTCGCAGGAATGTTGAATTAAGCGATGAAGTTTTAGATAGTGCAAACAGCATCGTAATACAACAAGCCGCGAATCGTGTTTGGGCTGCACAAGCTGTAATTAGTGAAATCCTCAAAACCCCCATCCCCTAAAGGGATGTTTATGACCTTCAAATTATTAGAATGGCATTATCATTTTCAAGAAGTTTTGTTTACTCCCCTTCAGGGAATGGGAGCGGTATGAATATGTTTTATGGTGCAAGTAACTTGATTTTTCAGCGTGCAACTGAGTTGCGTGCAACAATGACTCCTGCTGAAGAAGTTTTATGGAATGCTATACATATTAATGAATGGAAATTGAAGTTTAGAAGGCAACATCCTATTGCAAATTATGTTGTTGATTTTTATTGTCATGCTAATAAGCTTGTGATTGAGCTTGATGGTTCAATTCATGACAAAGAAGAAGTAAAAAAGAATGATGTGTATAGAGAACAACATCTTCGTGATTTAGGCTTAACAGTTTTGAGGTTCAAAAATGAAGACGTTTTTAAAAATAAACACGCTGTTTTACAAATAATTTATAATACAATCAACAAACTTAAAAACACCCCTTCGGGGGATGGGGGTAAGGAACGCCTTTTCGTAATAAAAGCCGGTGGAAACATTATTGATGACAAAATTAAACTTGGACGATTTCTAAAAGATTTTGCTACAATTTTTGGTGGCGCTTCTTTACACCCCTTTAGGGGACGGGGGTTGTTGGTCCATGGAGGTGGAAAGATTGCAACAGAAATCGGAAATAAATTAAACATCGAATCGAAATATATTAATGGCAGGAGAATAACTGATGATGATACAATTGATTTGGTGACGATGGTATACGGTGGATTAATCAATAAAAAAATCGTTGCCCAATTACAATCGTTAAACTGTAATGCAATTGGTTTAACAGGTGCTGATGCGAATATTATTCCCGCAAAAAAACGTGCAGTTAAAGATGTTGATTTTGGTTGGGTTGGAGACATTGAAAGCTCAAAGCTGAAAGCAGAAAGCTTAAGGCTTTTATTAGATAATAATTTTGTTCCAATATTTGCTCCGCTTACGCATGATGAACAAGGTCACATTTTAAATACAAATGCCGATACCATTGCTTCATCATTAGCCATTGCACTTTCGCAATTTTATGATGTTCGTTTTATATATTGTTTTGAAAGAAAAGGTGTGTTGGAAAATGTTGAAGATGAAAATTCAGTTATCACAAACATCAATAAAGAAAAATATA